>NZ_JBSGXZ010000001.1:0-272987 GCF_053610285.1 Lentzea sp. NPDC054927 | reverse complement strand
CCAATGCCCAAACACTACATTTCCTGTTCCGCGGGGTTCGGGGGCCGCCCGGGCCCCCCCACGTCTACCCCAGGAACAGGCAGAACGGATGCCCGTCCGGGTCGAACAGCACCCGGACGTCGTCCTGCGGCTGCATCGGCGCGAGCACCGCACCGCACGCCACGGCGTGCGCCACCGCCTCGGCCAGGTCGTCGACCTCGATGTCCAGGTGCTGCGACGCCGTCTGCTCACCCGCCACGCTCGGCCACACCGGCCTGCGGAACTGCCGCTCGCGCTCGAAGTTCAGCGAGAACCCGCCCGGCACCCGCACGAGCACCCAGTCGTCCTCCTCCGTCGCCACGGCCGCACCGAGCAGCCGGGCGTAGAACCGGGCGAGCTCGCGTGGCTGTGACGTGCCGACGGTGACCGAGGTGAGCCGCATCAGGCCGACGCTAGCCAGTTCGAGCAGGTCCGGCACGCTCGCGCAGGCGTCCTCCTGAGCCGGGAACCCCTACATCTCAACGTACTCAACACCTCCGACAAGATCGGTTCGCGCCGTTCACGCGTCGAACTGTCGGCGCGCCGCTCACGCCTCGGATCGGCGGCGCCGCGCGTCCGTGCGCAGCTGATCGGTCCGGTCCCCGATCTCCGCGATCTGGTCCGCGAGCCCCGGATGCCCGGCCCGCAACCCCGGCCCCGCCTCGGCCAGCGGCCCGAGCAGCCCCGCCGCGTCCTCACCCCCGAGCGCCCGTTGCACGTCAGCGGCGTGTGGCCCGACCTGCGCGGCCAGCATTCGCAGCACACCCGCGTTCTCCCGCGCCCACGCCGCGACCGCCTTGTCGCCCGCCCGCCGGTCGCGCTCGGCCTGCACCCGCTCGTCGCCGGTGCCGGATTCGCCCGTGCGGCGCACCCGCAGGTAGCGGCGCTCCGCGGCCTGCCGGCTGGCCACCCCGAGCGCCGGCGCGAGATCCGCCCAGCTCGTGCCCAGTGCCCGGGCCGCCTCGATCAGCTGCGGTTCCCATCCGGACAGCTCGTCGCGCAGCTCCCGCAGCAACATCAGCGCGGCCAGCACCGACGCGGCGTCGCCCGGTGAGGAGGCGGCCGCGCGGACTGATTCGTAGTCACTCGTCATGTCGTCCTTCCGATGACTTGAGGACTTGTCATCGTTCTGACGACATGTTACAACAGTGGGGCAGCGCATTGACAGCCCAACAAGAGATGGAGGAGGTGTCAGATGTTGATGCGCACTGACCCGTTCCGTGAGCTGGACCGGCTGACCCAGCAGATGTTCGGCACTCCGGGTACGTGGTCGCGGCCCACGGCGATGCCGATGGACGCCTACCGCGACGGTGACCACTTCGTCGTCTGCTTCGACCTTCCCGGCGTCTCGCCGGACGCGATCGAGCTCGACGTCGAACGCAACGTGCTGACCGTCAAGGCCGAGCGCCGGCCGATCGGCAAGGACGTCGAGATGCAGGTGTCGGAACGGCCGCTGGGCGCCTTCTCCCGCCAGCTGTTCCTCGGCGACACCCTCGACACCGACCACATCGACGCCACCTGCGACGCGGGCGTGCTGACGCTGCGGATCCCGATCGCCGAACGCGCCAAGCCCCGCAAGATCGCGATCACCTCGGCCGACGAGCAGCCCCGGCAGATCGACGCGTGACTCACCCGGCGGGCGGCGGCCGACCGGGTGACGCCAGGTAGGCTTCCGCCCGCCATGAGACCCCAGCCTCAGTGGGCGGCGTTAGACCTCTACGCCTCCAACTCCGACCTCTACGCCGATCCTCGACTGGTGGAACGGGTGGACTACCGGCGGCGCTTCAAGCGGCACCGGCCCCGCACCCAGTCGGTCGTTCTCGCCCCGCACGGCGGCGGCATCGAGATCGGCACGTCGGAACTCTGCCTCGCCATCGCGGGCTACCACCCCTCCACCCGCGTGCCGATCGGCCAGACCCACGACTACTGGATGTTCGAGGGCCTGCGGCCGGTCGCGAACGACGAACTGCACGTCACCTCGTCGAACTGCGACGACCGCGTGGCCCGCACCCTCGTCACCGGCGCGTCCCACGCCCTGGGCCTGCACGGCTGCACCTCCGCGGCCGCGGGCCTGGAGGACCACGACCGGGCCGTGCTCGTCGGCGGCCGCGACGCCCTGCTGCGCCTCGAGCTGCTCACCCGGCTGCGGCGCGCCGGCTTCCACACCGTCGACGCCGTCGACCACCCGGTACTGGGCGGCTACGACCGCGCCAACATCGCCAACCGCACCCGCTCCAGGCAGGGCGGCCAGCTCGAGCTCACCACACCGCTGCGCAACGCGATGTTCGCCGAGAACACCCGCCCCGAACGCCGGCACACCACCACCGAGGTGTTCTGGGACTTCGTGCACGCCTGCCGGGCCGCCCTCACCGCCCGCGAGGCCATGAACAACTAGAGCACCGTGAGCGTGCGGGCCTCGACGTCCAGCGCGGCTTCCACACCCAGCGGCAGCGACCACTGGCCCGCGCAGTGCCCGAACCCGAAGTCACCCAGGATCGGCACACCCAGCCCGGACAACCGGTCGTGCAGCACCGACGACACGTCCCCGCAGTCCGTCCACGACCCCAGCACGATCCCGGACACCGGCGCGAACCAGCCCGCCCGCAGCAACTGCGTCAGGATCCGATCCAACCGGTAGGGCTCCTCGCCGATGTCCTCGAGCAACGCGATCGAACCCGCGACCGGAGGCGCCCACCGCGGCCCGCCCGCCGACGCCGCCAGCAACGCCGCGTTCCCGCCCGTCAACACCCCGCGCGCGGTACCCGGCACCACAGGCGTACCCGCCGTCCACGACGACACCGACCCGAACAGCACCTCGCGCAGCCGCGACTGCGCCAGCGGATCGTCCACGAAGTCCGACGTGCCCGGCATCGGCCCGAACACCGTCGGCAACCCCACCGCGTTGAGCTCGGCGTGCAGCACCGTCACATCCGAGGACCCCACGAAAACCCGAGGTGGCAGGTCCTTCCACGGCACCAGGTCGGTCATCCGCAGACACCCGTACCCGCCCCGCACGCAGATCACCGCGGCCACGTCCGAGCACCACGCCGCCACGAACTCCGCGGCCCGCGCCTCGTCCGACCCCGCCAGGTACGGCAACGACCACGGCGCCACCACAGGTGTGGTGACCTCGAGACCCCACGACCGCAGCACCTCGATGCCCGCGGCGACCTTCACGAGCGAGGCCGGGCCGGCCGGTGACACCAGCGCGACCCGATCCCCGCGGACCAGCAAGCTCACTCGGACAGTTCCAGCACCGGCACACCGGGCGGGGTGAACCCGAACACCTGGCCGTAGAACGACAGCTCCGCCTCCAGCGCGGTCCTGATGTTCTCGGCCTTGCGGAACCCGTGCTGCTCACCCTCGAACGTGATGTAGGCGTGCGGGATCCCCGACCCGGCCAGATCCGCGGCGAACCGGTCGGCCTGCTCCGGCGGGCAGATCTCGTCCTCCAGGCCCTGCAGCAACAGCACCGGCCCCGACACCGACCGCGCCTTGTTCGACGGCGACCTGTCCCGGTAGCGATCAGCGGCCTCCGGCAGCGTGCCGACCAGGCCCTCGACGTAACGGGACTCGAAGTCGTGCGTCTCCCCGCCCTCCGACGTCCACCCCGCCAGATCCAGGATCGGGAACGCCACCATGCCGCACCGGTAGACATCGGTCGAGGTCAGCGACGCGGCCGACGTCCAGCCACCCGCCGAACCACCCCGGATGCCCAGCCGCTGCGGATCCGCCGTGCCCTCCTTCGCCAGCTGCTGGGCGACGAACGCGCAGTCCTCCACGTCCACCACACCCCACTGCTCACGCAGCCGCTCCCGGAACGCACGGCCGTAGCCGGTCGAACCGCCGTAGTTCACCGCCACCACACCGATGCCACGGCTGGTGAAGTACGCGATGTCCGTGTCCAGCTTCGGCAACGCACGCCCCGTCGGCCCGCCGTGCACGTGCACCACGTACGGCGGAAGCTCACCCTCGGGCGCGGCGAAGTCCGGGTTCGCCGGCGCGTAGACGTAGGCCGGGATCTCGCCGAACGTCCGCTCCACCGGCACCGGCAGGTACGCGTCCTCCGGCGACGACTCCCCGCCGGTCAGGTAGGTCAGCTCACCGTTGGACAGGTCCAGCCGCACCACGGCGAACTCCGAGGTCGGTCCGGCCGCGCCGCACACCACCACACCGTCGCGCACCGACAGGTCGCCGGCCCATGTCGGCAGGTCGGTCTGCACGTCGGTCACCGTCGCGCTGCGCTCGTCGAGCACCGCGAGATGCCCCGACCGCACGACCAGGTACCGGCCCGGCGAGAGCGTGGCGAACCAGCGGTTGCCCAGCCGCCACATCGGGCCGCCCAGCTCCTCCTCGCACGGCGCCAGGTTCTTGCGCGACCCGTCCAGGCCCACACGGAACAGGTTCCACCAGCCGTCCGGGTCGGTCAGCGCCAGCAGCGAGTCGCCCTCCCACTCGAACTGGCACACCGCCTCGGTCTCCGAACCGGACACCACCCGGTGCCCGGACGACCCGGCGCCGGACGAATCGAGGTCGGACGAATCGAGGTCGGCGACGCACAGCTCGGCGCCGTCCCACGGCATCTGCGGGTGGTTCCAGCCGATCCACGCGAACTTCGTGCCGTCCGGGCTGATCCGCGGGCCGGTCATGAAGTGGTGCGACGAACCCAGCACGCGAACATCACCGGACGAGGTGATCGCCACCAGCTCGCGGCGCACGTCCGTGCGCGCGTCACCGGTGATCGTCTCCCGCACGCACCACACCTCGCCGTCCGGGCCCGCGGACAGGTCGGCGTAGCGGATCCCGTGGTGACGCTCGGGTTCCGGCGTCAACGCGACCGGCTTCGGGTCGTCGGGGTTGAAGACGTAGACGCGCTGGTCGTCCCAATGAGTGAACGCGACCCGGTCCTCGGCGAGCACCACGAACGGCCTGCCGCCGTACTCGTGCACCCGGTTGCGGGCGTTCCACGGCGCGGGCAGCACCTCCACGCCGTCACGCACCAACGCCACTCTGCCGCCCTCGGCCGGACGGCTCTCCGCCCACCACACCCGCTCACCGGCGAGGTCGGCCCACTGGAAGCCACCACCCGGCTTCGAGGTGTCGCCGGCGCTGATCGGCGAGGTCCAGGTTCCGTACGAAGCGATCTTCACCACAACCCGACCCTATACGCGGAGTGTTTGGTGGGGGAGGACCTGCCGACGATCTCCGCGTGGCCTAGGGTCGTCAGTGCCATGGCTCGTGTCATCCACGTATTCCGCGCACCCGACCGGTTCGTCGCAGGAACCGTCGGGCAGCCCGGCGACCGCACCTTCTACCTGCAGGCCTCAGAGCAGAGCAGGCTGATCAGCGTCGCCTTGGAAAAGCAACAGGTCCAGGTCCTCGCCGAGCGCATCGGCTCGCTGCTCGAGGAGGTGCACCGCCGCTTCGGCGCCGACGTCCCCGACGATCCGCCGCCGGACGACGACAACCTCGACACCGACCCCCTCGACGTGCCCGTCGAGGAGGAGTTCCGCGTCGGCACCATGGGCCTCGGGTGGGACGCCGAGTCCAAAGCCGTCGTGATCGAACTCCTCGCCGTCTCCGAGGAGGAGGTCGACGAGGCCGTCGTGCTCGACGACACCGAGGAAGGCCCCGACGCCGTGCGGGTCTTCCTGTCGCCGACCGCCGCCCGCGCCTTCGCCGAACGAGCAGACCGCGTCATCAACGCCGGCCGCAAACCGTGCCCGCTGTGCGCCGAACCGCTCGACCCGGACGGCCACATCTGCCCACGGCAAAACGGCTACCGCCGCACCGAAGAAGACTGAGAACACCGACATGGACACCTCCGCGGCCCTGGAGTTGCTGAACAACGGCCGCATCGAGGTCGAAGGCCGCCTGGTCGACGCCTCCAACGCCACCTTGTTCTGCAAGATCTCGTTGGACGGCGTCGACGCCCAGTGCGTCTACAAGCCCGTGCGCGGCGAACGCCCGTTGTGGGACTTCCCCGACGGCACGCTCGCGGGCCGCGAGGTGGCCACCTACCTGATCTCCGCCGCCGCCGAACTGGACGTCGTGCCGCCCACGGTGCTGCGCCCCGGCCCGTTCGGCAGCGGCATGGTCCAGCTCTGGATCGACACCCGCGAGGAAGACGAACTCGTCGACATCGTCAGTGTCGACGACGTCAAACCCGGCTGGATCCCCGTCTTCCACGCCCACGACCGCTTCGGCGACCCCGCCGTCCTCGTGCACGCCGACCACCCCCGCGTCGCCCTGATGTCCGCCTTCGACGTCGTGGTCAACAACGCCGACCGCAAGGGCGGGCACGTCCTGCACGCCCTCGACGGCGCGGTCCACGGCGTCGACCACGGCATCTGCCTGCACACCGAACCCAAACTCCGCACCGTCCTGTGGGGCTGGGCCCGCGAACCGCTCCCGGACGCCGTGCTGGAGTCGCTGCGCCGGCTGAGATCCGAGCTCGACGGCGCACTCGGCGAGACCCTGCACGACCACCTCACCCGCGCCGAGGTCAGGGCGGTGGGGGAGCGCACCGACAAACTCCTCGCCGCCGGGGTGTTCCCGGAACCGTCCGGCGACTGGCCCGCCATCCCTTGGCCCGCGTTCTAGTGACCACCACCCGCTGGGCGCGGGGCCTGCTCGTCGGTGTCGCGGCGGCCCACGCGGTGATCCCGGTGGTCACCGCCGCCGAGATCGCGACCGTCGTGCTGGTGTGGACCAAGTCAGCCCGAGCGTTCCGAGAGGTCGAAGCGTGATCAACCCGCCCAAGCCCCGGCCAGGCGACCGAGTGGCGATCGTGTCCCCGGCCGCGGGCCTGCCCGGCCTGTTCTCCCTGCCCTACGAACTGGGCCTCGAGCGCCTCAAGAACGACTTCGGCCTCGACCCGGTCGAGTACCCGGCCACCCGCAAGATGGGCTCCACCCCGCAGGAACGCGCGGCGGATCTGCACGCCGCGTTCGCCGACCCCACCATCAAAGCCGTGATCGCGACCATCGGCGGCGACGACCAGATCACCGTCCTGCCGCACCTGGACGCCGAGCTGATCACCGCGAACCCCAAGCCGTTCTTCGGGCACAGCGACAACACGAACCTGCTGGTGTGGCTCGCCAACCGCGGCATCGTCGGCTTCTACGGCGGCAGCGTCATGGTCCAGTTCGGCCGGCCGGGCGCCATGCACCCCGCCAGCGCCGACTCGCTGCGCGCCGCCCTGTTCACTCCCGGCGAGTACCGGCTGACCGAGAGCACCGCCTACGGCGACAAGGACAGCCCGTGGGAGGACCCGGCGACCTTCGACACCGAACCCGTCCTGGAACCCAGCGGCGGGTGGATCTGGCACCAGCCCGGCAAGACCGTCGAGGGCCCGTCGTGGGGCGGCAACCTGGAGATCCTGTCGTGGCTGATGATGGCCGGCCGGGAGATCAACGACCCCGAGCACTACGACGGCCGCGTGCTGTTCTTCGAGACCTCGGAGGAGATGCCGTCCGCGACCGAGGTCTACCGGATCCTGCGCAACATGGGCGAACGCGGCCTGCTGCACCGGTTCCCCGCCGCGCTCGTCGGCCGGGCCAAGTCGTGGTTCTTCACCAACCAGGACACCGACCGCGCCACCTACACCGCCGAGCAGCGCGAGGCCGTGATCGAGGCGTTCAGCGAGTACGCGCCGGAGACGATGATCGTGTTCGACGTCGACCTCGGCCACACCGACCCGCAGCTCGTCATGCCCGTCGGCGGCACCGTCGAGGTCAACGGACCCGACCGCACGATCACCGTCACCTACTGACCGACCGGACCCGCCGCCAGCAACCGCCTACTGCAGCTGGGCTATTCCTCTTCCATTGTTATAACCCAATTGAGATGCCCTGACATTGACGCCCGACCACAGCGCCTCTATCTTCTTGAAGGCGTTCCGACCTGCGAAAACATTCGAATCGTGAATGCGGGACACGGGTGACATGACCTATTTCGAACGGATCGTGGTAGTCGGTGCCGCCGATCTCGGCGCACGAGCGGCCGCCTCACTGGCACGAAGATTCGGCCCGGTCCACCTGATCGGCCCAGGAGCCGACGCGCTGGCCGACATCGGAGTGCGCCGCTATCCGCTCGCCACCGTCCGCGACCTCGACCTCGACACCCCCGCGGTCGTCGTGGACAACGATGGAGGCCGCTTGCAACGCCTCGTCTGCGACCGCCTGGTCGTCGTCGGCTGGCCCGTGCCCCTGCTGCCGGTCAACCGGTGGGTGATCGACGGCAAGGTCGCACTCGCAGGAGACGGCGCGGACCTGCGACTGCTCTCGACCTGTTTCGACGTCAACGGCCTGTGGCGCCCGGCCCTCGCGGACTACCAGTTCCGCCGCCAAGCCGGAGCCGACTCGCTAGCCTGAACCGGGTGATCGACGAGAGCGCCAGATCCCGGCTGATCCGCCGTTTCGGCACCGACGTGACCGGGTGGATCGACGCACTACCCGACCTCGTCGCCACCCTCACCGCCCACTGGGGCCTCACCGTCGTGAAGCTCATGCCCGGCGGCACCAGCACCACCTTCCTGTGCACGACTAGTCCGGGCACGACGAGCCCAGGCACCACGAGCCCAGGTGCCCACGCGGTCCTGAAGATCACCCCGGACCACGACATCGCCGTCCACGAGGCCAAAGCACTCACCTCCTGGGCCTACACCGACTCGATGGTCGACCTGCTCGACACCGACCTCGACCGCGGCGCCCTGCTGCTCGAAGCGATCACCCCCGGCACGCCCGCCACCGACCCGGCGCGCGTCGTCCCGCACCTCCACGAAGCCGAGCCCACCGGGTTCCCGCCGCTCAAAGCCCGCGTCGACTTCCTGTTCGAAACCGTGCTCACCCGGCGCACCGGCACCTACTACGCCACCGAACACCACCGTGCCCGCAAACTCGCCGACGACAACGTCCAACCGGTGTTGCTGCACGGCGACATGCACCCCGGCAACGTCCTGCAAGGCCCGCACGGCCCCAAAGCCATCGACCCCAGGGCATGCATCGGCGACCCGGCGGTCGACTGGATGGACTTCGTGCACGGCAACCACGACCTGCACGGCGCCGACGTCGACCTCGACCGCGTCCACGAGTGGCTCACCGCCTTCAAACCGTTCTACAGCTAGGGTTCGACATCGTGCGTTCCCACGACTACGGCCGCGACATCCTCAACACCCCGAAGCGCAAGAAGGTCCCCGAGATCCCGGCCGAACCCGGCCTGGTCGTCGAGGACCCCGCCAGCGGTTTCTGCGGCGCCGTCGTCAAGTTCGAGTACGGCCAGGTCGTGCTGGAGGACCGGCACGGCCGCCACCGGCTGTTCCCGCTCAACCCCGCCGGCTTCCTCGTCGACGGCCAACCGGTCACCCTCGTCAAACCCGCACCGCCAAAGCAGCAGCCGCGCATCAGCGCGTCCGGCTCGGTGAAGGTCGAGGGCCTGCGCGCCAAGACCGCCAAGGCCAGCCGCATCTGGGTCGAGGGCAAGCACGACGCCGAGCTCGTCGAACGCGTCTGGGGTCACGACCTGCGCGTCGAAGGCATCGTCGTCGAACCGCTCAACGGCGTCGACGAACTGCCCGGCCTCATCACCGAGTTCGGCACCGCACCCCACCGCCGCCTCGGCGTCCTCGTCGACCACCTGGTGCCGAACTCCAAGGAACAGCGCATCGTCGACCAGATCCACGACGACAACGTCCTGGTCACCGGCCACCCGTACGTCGACATCTGGCAGGCCGTCAAACCACAGGCCGTGAAGATCAAGGCCTGGCCCGTCGTCCCCCGTGGCATCGGCTGGAAGGAAGGCGTCTGCGCCGAGCTCGGCTGGGGTGAGACGTGGGAAGGCTGGCAGCGCGTCCTGAGCTCGGTCAGCAGCTACCGCGACATCGAGTCCGACCTGCTCGGCGCCGTCGAGCGGCTCATCGACTTCGTCACCGTCCCCCAGGACTGACCCGCGTGTAGTGGGCGACGATCACGCCCAGAGTCGTCACGACGCTGCCGGTCAGCGAGAACTCCGTCACCGGCGCCGGCCCCTCGAACAACCGCGCCCCGCTGCCCAGCGTCAGCGGGTGGATCACCAGCGTGAAGCGGTCGATCAACCCGGCAGCGTGCAGCGACCGCACCAGCGACGCGCTCCCGATGATCGACAGCTCACCCTCCAGCGCGGCCACCGAGTCGAGGTCGCGCAGCAGCACCGAGTTCTGCCACGCGTCCACGTCGGTCAGGCTCGACGACACCACGTACTTGCGTGCCGCGTTCATGTGCGCGGAGAACGGGTTGCCGTCGGTCGCCGAACCCCACACCGAAGCGAAGTCCTGCCAGGCCCGCCGGCCGAACAGCATGTCGCCCGACCGCGCCATGCCCTTGCCCATCTCGGCGGCGAGGACCTCGTCGTTGTACGGGCCGCCCCAGCCGCCGTGGGTGAAACCGCCTCGGGTGTCCTCGTCGGGACGGCCGAAGCCCTGCACCACGCCGTCGAGCGTCGTGAACATCGTCGCGCTGATCGAACCCATGAGCCGTACTCCTTCTCCGAATTGCCTGTCGGGAGCTGTACGAACGGCGAAACGTGGTTTCGACACCGCCGGTTGATCGATTTCGTCACGGTCGGGGGACCAGCACGGTGAATCTCGCCGACCGGGGGTCCCCGTTGGTGTATGTATGGGCTCATGGCCGCGCTGATCTGGCTGATCGTCGGGATACTGCTCGTCGTCGCCGAGGTTCTCTCCGGTGACTTCGTGCTGGTGATGCTCGGCGCCGCGGCGCTGGCGGCAGCGGGCGTGTCCGCACTGGGTGCCGCCGACCTGGTGAGCGTGTTCGTCTTCGCCGCGTCGTCGGTCGGCCTGATCGTCGGAGCCCGGCCGCTGCTCAAGAAGAGGTTGCAGCTCGGTTCCGGGATCCGGATGCACCACGAGGCGCTGCTCGGGAGCAAGGCCGTCGCGGTGTCACGCGTGGACGAGCACGGCGGGCAGGTCAAGATCGGCGGCGACACCTGGAGCGCGCGGACCCTGGACGGGTCCGTGGTCGAAGAAGGCGAAGCCGTCACCGTTGTCGAGATCTCGGGCGCGATGGCCGTGGTGATTGCCGCGGTATGAGCGTTCCCAGGAGGGTGTGAACCGAGTTGGACCCGATCACCGCTGTGGTCGTGGCCGTCATCGCCATTTTCGTGCTGACCATCGCCGTCAAGTCGGTACTGGTCATCCCGCAGGCGCAGGCCGCTGTCATCGAACGCCTCGGCCGCTACCGCAACACCGCGGCACCCGGCCTGAACATCATCGTGCCGTTCATCGACAAGGTGCGGGCCCGCATCGACCTGCGCGAGCAGGTCGTGTCGTTCCCGCCGCAGCCGGTGATCACCCAGGACAACCTCACGGTGTCCATCGACACGGTCGTCTACTTCCAGGTCACCGAACCGCGCAGCGCGGTGTACGAGATCTCGAACTACATCATCGGTGTCGAGCAGCTCACCATCACGACGCTGCGCAACCTCGTCGGTGGCATGAGCCTGGAGGAGACCCTCACCTCCCGCGACCACATCAACGGCCAGCTGCGCGGCGTTCTCGACGAGGCCACCGGCCGCTGGGGCCTGCGCGTGGCCCGCGTCGAGCTCAAGTCGATCGACCCGCCGCCCTCCATCCAGGACTCGATGGAGAAGCAGATGCGCGCGGACCGCGAGAAGCGCGCCATGATCCTCACCGCCGAAGGTCAGCGGGAGTCGTCCATCAAGACGGCCGAGGGCCAGAAGCAGTCGCAGATCCTCGCCGCCGAGGGTGGCAAGCAGGCCGCGATCCTGTCCGCGGAAGGTGAGCGGCAGTCGCAGATCCTGCGCGCGCAGGGTGAACGTGCCGCCCGCTACCTGCAGGCGCAGGGTCAGGCCAAGGCCATCGAGAAGGTCTTCGCCGCGATCAAGGCCGGCAAGCCCACCCCGGAGGTGCTGGCCTACCAGTACCTGCAGACCCTGCCGCAGATGGCACAGGGCGACGCGAACAAGGTGTGGATGATCCCGTCCGACTACGGCAAGGCGCTCGAGGGCTTCGCCCGCATGCTCGGCGCCCCCGGCGACGACGGCGTGTTCCGCTACGAGCCCCCGGCCACCGAGGCGGGCGAGCTGTCGAAGCCGGAGGACGAGGACGAGTCGGTCGCCGCGTGGTTCGACCTCAAGTCCGACCCGAAGGTCGCCGAGGCGGTCGCCGCCGCCGAGGCCGTGGCACGCCAGGAGGTCCCCGGACCGCTGAGCTCGCCGCGCTCGGTGTCCGCCGCGTCGGTGCTGCCCGAGCTCGAGGCGGACCAGCCGCGGTCACTGCACCAGCCCGACGACCAGGCCTGAGCAACACCGCCTGAGCACCATCACTGAGCGGCCCGTCCCGGACTCCGGGGTGGGCCGCTCAGTCGTCTGACCAGCGCGAACAGAAAGTTCGAAGAAATTTTCGGGTCGTGTGTCGATCGAACCGCGTGCCCGTTCGACCTCAGCGTGAAAGGGTCCACAACGGACCCGACGATCCCACTGGGGAGTGAGCACATATGAAGTTCATGCTGATCTGGCGCGTGACCTCCGACGAGGCCTGGGGCAACCTCGGCGAGATCGACTTCGACCAGATGCTGGAGACCGTGGGCAAGTTCAACGAGGAGCTGATCGAGGCCGGTGTGCTGATCGCCGCCGAGGGCCTCGCCCCCGCCGAGGAAGGCGTGGTCGTCGACTTCTCCTCCGAACCGCCCGTCGTCACCGACGGCCCGTACGGGGAGACCAAGGAGCTGTTCAACGGCTTCTACCTGATCAACGTCCCCACCATCCAGGACGCCGTCGAGTGGGCCAAGCGCACCCCGATGACCGCCGCGGGCTTCAAGACCGAGATCCGCCGCGTCCCCACGATCGACGAGTTCCCCCAGGACAACGAGTGGATCAAGAAGGAACGGGCCTGGCGCGAGTCCACCGGCCAGCTCTGATCTCATAGGGACCATGAGCGACCCCACCGGACGCAAGGCCGTCGCCGCGGTGTGGCGCATCGACTCCGCGAGGATCATCGGTGCGCTCACCCGCTACACCGGCGACTTCGCGCTGGCCGAGGACCTCGCCCAGGAAGCCCTGGCCGAGGCACTGGTGACCTGGCCGCGCGAAGGCGTGCCGAACAACCCGGCCGGCTGGTTGCTCACGGTCGGGCGGCGCCGCGCGATCGACGCGTTCCGCCGCCGCAGCACCCGTGACGAGAAGTACGCCGCCCTCGCCCACAACCTGAGCGAGGGCGGCGCTCTCACCGGCGCCACCGATCCCGGTCCCGCGCCCGACGACGTGCTGTGGGACCCGGACCAGATCGACGACGACACCCTCGCGCTGATCTTCACCTCGTGTCACCCGGTGCTGTCACGGGAAGCCGCGGTCGCGTTGACGTTGCGCGTGATCGGCGGTCTGACCAGCGACGAGATCGCACGGGTGTTCCTCGTGCCGACCGCGACCGTGCAGGCCCGCATCACCAGGGCCAAGAAGACCCTCGGCGCGGCCAACGTGCCGTTCGAGGTGCCGCCGGTCGCCGAACGCCCCGCGCGCCTGGCCCAGGTCCTGAGCTGCATCTACCTGATCTTCACCGAGGGCTCGTCGGCCAGTTCCGGCGACGAGGTGATGCGCCTGGACCTCGCCGGGGAGGCGCAGCGGCTCGCCAGGATCCTGTCGCGGCTGATGCCCGAGGAGCACGAAGCCCACAGCCTGCTCGCCCTGCTGGAGCTGACCGCCGCCCGTTTTCCCGCCCGCCGCGGGCCCGACGGCGAGACGGTCCTGCTCGAAGACCAGGACCGGCGCCGCTGGGACCGTTCCGCGATCGCCCGTGGTCGTGCGGCGCTGGCCAAAGCCGCCGACATCGGCCGCGGCTACGGCTACTACGGGCTGCAGGCCGCGATCGCCGAGTGCCACGCGCTGGCACCGTCGGTCGAGGAGACGAACTGGGACCGCATCGTCGTGCTCTACGACGCCCTCGGCCGCCTCGCCCCGTCCCCGGTCGTCGACCTCAACCGCGCGGTCGCCGTCTCCATGGCCCAGGGCCCCGCCGCCGCGCTGCCGATCGTCGACTCGCTGGCGGCCGGGGAGGCGTTCAAGGACTCGCACCAACTACCCGGAGTACGCGGCGAGCTGCTGCGCCGGCTCGGCCGGGTCGACGAGGCACGCACCGAGCTTGAACAGGCGATTCGTTTGTGCGGCAACGAACGCGAACGCGCGGTACTCACCCGGAAGCTCGCCGAGCTGTAGGCATCTGACCACGCGGGGTGAACCTTAAATCCGTTAGGGCGACATCTGTAGCACTCGACCGGGCGACGCGGGAATGATGTTGTGATGGACTCGCTGCCCGCCACCGTGGCCTCCGCGCTCGTCGAGGCTGACAGCGAGACGGACTGGCCCGCCCGCTGGCAGGCGCTGACCGCCGTGTCGATCGAGCTGCAGTCACTGCTGGTAACCGATCCGGGGCCGGAACTGGTGGCGTTGATCGAGCGGATCGTCACCCAGCTCGCCGACGGAGTGGCCACCAGCCGAAGACACCGGGTCGAACTCGCGGAGCTGGCCCACCGCGTGCTGTCCACCCATGCCCGCGCCTGCGCCGAGACCCGCCCCGACCCGATCCGGCTCGCCGACTGGCTGCTCGACCTGCAGCTGCACCACCCCGACGCCCCCGACGTCACCCTCTCCGCCTACGCCGACGCGCTCGACGACGACGGCCTCGCCCATTACCGCCGGCGGTCCGTGGAGCTGTTCGAGCCGCTGCCGGTGATCGGGTTCGGCGAGACCGGCCGCTACGACCGCGCCCGCTGGGCACTGCTGCGCGTCATGGAGGAGCTCGCCGAGTACAGCGAGGACGTCGACCTGCAGCTGCTGGTGCTGTCCAAGGACCTCTCGTCGGGCTGGCACTACCTGCAGGTCGCGACCGTGCTGCGCGACAACGGCCGCTCCGACGAGGCACTGGAGTGGGTCGAACGCGGCCTGCGCGCCGTCGGTGGCCGTGGCGCGGCGCTGCGGTTGATCGACCTGGCCGTGGAGGAACACCTGCGGCGGGGACATCCGCAGCGGGCGGTGGAGGTGTGCCGGGAGGCGTTCTTCGCGCGGCCGAACCTCGACATCTACCTCAAGGCCCGCGCGCTGGTCGTGCACACCGACGAGTGGCCGCCGCTGCGGGCAGAGCTGGTGAACCACCTCGTGCAGGACGGCAGCCGGCTCGCGATCGAGGTCTACCGGCGGATCGTCGAGGTCGAACTGGCCCGGCGCGGCATCGAGGAGCAGGAACTCGTCGTCGAATGGCTGCAACAGCTACGCGGCCTGCAGCCCGACGCGTTCGCCGACTACCTGGAGCACATCAAGTCGCGGCACGTGGCGGACCGTCAACTGCTCGACGAGTTGTCCCGGCGCGGACTCTGACCATTCCCGTTTCGGATAGTCCGTACTCGTAATATCCTACTTCGCATGACCGAGGCCGGAGGGTGTCCGGTCCGCCCACGGCCGAGCGCGCTCCAGCTGGGCGGACACCGACAGCAGCGTGCACTCGTCGTGCTGACGGCCGACGAGCTGCACCGCGAGCGGCAGGCCGGACGACGTGCGACCGGCGGGAACAGAGGCGGCGGGGTTGCCGACGATGTTCCACAGCGGCAGGAACGTCGTGTAGTGCGAGGCGGCGAGCAGCGCCGTGACCACGTTGCGGCCGTCCCACTCGCCGACGCGGATCGGCGGTCGGGTCAGCGCCGGGGTGAGGAGCACGTCGACCGAGGTGAACACCCGGTTCGCGTACGCGGTGAGCGTGGCGTCGTCCTTCGTCGCCCACCGCACCGCGCCGCGCGGGATGCGGCGGCCCAGTTCACCGATCGCGCGGGTGCGGGGCTCGACCAGGTCGGGGAACTCCATGCCGTTGCGCGCGAGGTAGGCGTTGTAGAGGTACCGCAACGCGAACTGCGTGGAGGCGGTGACGTCGCGCATCGGCGGGTCGAGGCGCACGACGTCGTGGCCGAGGTCGGTGAGCAGCGCGGCGGTGTCCTGCACGGCGTCGCGGACCTCGTCGGCGATCGGGATGCCCGGACCCCACGGCCGCAGCGACACCCCGATCCGCAGCCGGCCGGGATCGGTCCGCGCGGCCTGGCTGAAGCTCGTGCGCGGCGGGTGCGCGACGTGCGCGTCACCGGGCACCGGGCCGTGGATCTGGTCGGCGACCAACGCCCAGTCCAGCACCGTGCGGGTGATCGGCCCCGCCACCACCAGACCACCCCACACCTCGCGTTCGGGCGCGAGGGAGACGCGGCCGCGCTGGGGCTTGAGCCCGAACAGCCCCGTCATCGCCGACGGGATGCGGATCGAGCCGGCGCCGTCGGTGCCGATCGCCGCCGCGGCGAGGCCGGCGGCGACCACCGCGGCCGAGCCACCGCTGGATCCGCCGGGGGAGTGCGTCAGCGACCACGGGTTGCGCGTCGGGCCCGCCCAGCTGCTCTCGGTGTACGGCCACAGGCCGAGTTCGGGCATGCGGGTCCTGCCGATGATCACCGCACCGGCCTCGCGCAGGCGCCGCACGATCGCGGAGTCGGCGGGTTCGGGGGTGCGGGCGGCGTTCGTGCCCTTCGTCGTGGGCAGGCCCTCGATCGCGATGTCCTCCTTGACCGCGATCGGCACACCCAGCAACGGCAGCTCCTCACCGGCGGCCCTGCGCGCGTCCGCCTCCTCGGCCTCCGCCAGGGCTTTCTCGCCGAAGACCAGCCGGAACGCGTTGAGCTGCGGATCGACGCGCTCGATGCGGCCGAGGTGCTCGGCGACGAGGTCGCGCGCGGTCACCTCGCCGGACCGCACGGCCTGGGCCTGCCTGGCCACCCCGGCGAAACACAGCTCCGTCAGCTCCATGAAACGACCCTAAGCGCCGACAGGTGATCTACGGAATGGGAGTACCACGCATGAGAGTCCTCGCGACAGTCGCCGCCACCCTCGTCGCCCTGAGCACGCTGGTGGCACCGGCGCAGGCCGCCACGCCGATGTACCGCTACGAGATCATCAACCGCGCCAACAGCTGGCTGACCGCGAACAACGGGACCCGTGTGCCCTACTCCCAGGAACGCGAGTGGACCGACGGCTACCGCATGGACTGCTCCGGCTACGCGTCGATGGCCGCGAAGCTCGACAAGCCGGGCCCCAACACCGTCGGCCTGAACTCCTCGACCTGGACGTTCTCGATCTCGATGGCCGAGCTCAAGCGCGGCGACCTCGTCATCGACGCCATCGGCGACGGCGACAACCGCCACGTCGTGATCTTCGACCGGTGGACCGACACCAGCAGGACCCGCTACTTCGCCTACGAGCAGCGTGGCGACTGGGGCACCGACTACCGCTCCCGCACCTACGGCCTGGAGCCCTACTCCGACTACAAGGCGCGCAGGCTGCACAACGTCATCGACAAGTGACGGTCGGTGGGCCCGTCGTTGCCCGCGGCGTTGAACTCCACCACTGTCCGATGCAATGACCCAGGTCACATCATCGAGTCATGTCCCTTCTCTCGCGCTGGCTCACAGCGACCTCCTCTGTTCTGACCGTCGCGGCGGTGACGCTGGGCAGGCGTCGTCTGACCGTGCATCACGACGTCGAGGTCGTCGCGCCTCGCGCCGAGAAGCACACAGCGCTGGAGCACACACCGCTGGAGGACATCCGCCGCCGTCTCATGGCAGCGGAGGCCGACGCGCGGCTGGGCGGGCTGCGGGACTGGGTCGAGTACGGCGGGCGGTCGGCGCAGAACCGGCAACCGGCGCTCGACGTGCTGTGCGAGGCGCTGCGGGAGCTGCCGTGGCCCGGTACCGAGGTGGATCAGCGATGGCGGATGGTGCTGCAGGCGTCGCTGACCGCACACCTGCGTCCCGGGCCCGGGTTCTGGCTGGGCAGCGACGTCGACCTGCGCGACACCACGCTGGTGGACTTCGACCTGTCGGAATGTCGGCTGCGTGACGCCCGTTTCGCCGGGACGCGGTTTCTGGGTGACACGCGGTTCGACCAGACGACGTTCCTCGGCGAGTTCGACGCCGCCGGCGCGTTCTTCGGGCGGCACGTGCTGTTCACGCAGTCGGTGTTCGCCCGTGGCCTGGGTCTGCGGGACACGGCGGTGTGCGGCAACGGCGAGTTCTCCGGCATCCACGTCGCCGGGGCGGTGAGCCTGCGCGGTGCCCGGTTCTCCGGCCGCGCGGACTTCACCTGCGCCCGGTTCGGATCGGATCTGGACTGCTCAGGGGTGCGTTTCGGCGGGCGGGCGGTGTTCCGCCGCGCCTGGTTCGCCGGGTCGTCGTCGTTCGCGGGCGCGTGGTTCCGGGGCCGGGAGGACTTCGTGGACGCGGCGTTCGGGGGCGAGTCGTCGTTCGAGAACACCCGGTTCGGGCACCGCATTCACGCCGACTGATCTCATGCTGACTGGCGCTGCCTGTGGTTCGCCACGGCGACCCGGTTCGCGCACTTCGTGGAGCAGAACCGGCGGCGTCCGTTGCGGCTGGTGTCGACGAATACCGTGCCGCAGCCGTCGCGGCCGCATTTCCCGATGCGTTGCGGGTCCTCGCAGAACAGCGCGGCCATGCCCGCCGCCGTGTACGCCTTCACGCGCACGTCGGTCGGTGCGTCCTCACGGGCGTAGTGCAGGTGCGGCGCGCGTCCGTCGTGGGTGGAGATGTAGTGCGTGGTCGACGACTCGGCCAGCAGCTCGTTGAGCAGCTCCACCGTGGGGTTCTCGAAGACCTGCCGCAGCCGTTCGATCCAGTCTCGTACGTCACGTTCCTGCCGGGCGTCGAGCGAGCCCAGGGGCTTGTAGCCGGACGCTTTCAGCACGTCGAGCAGGTGCGCGCCGGTGTCGGCGTTGACCAGCGTCGCGGCGAGCTCGGCGGCCGCCCCGCCGTAAGGGTTGAAATGCACTAGACCATGACAGCACGCTGGTGGGCATGATCGCCACCTGCCCCGCGTGCTCCTGGTCCTGCACCGCCGCCGTGTCGTCGCACGGCTCGGTGTCCTACGTCAGATGTGTCTGCGGCCTGTTCCTGGTCGTGGAACGCGGAGTGGTCACCGCGACCGCCGGGACCAGCACGTTCGCCCCGATTCACCACGGCTGTGGTGATCTTGCTAGTGTCCCGGACCGTGAGCCGTCGTGATCTTCTGTGCGACACCGCGATCCAGATCCTCGCGGTGGAAGGCGGCAGGGGACTGACCCACCGCGCGATCGACCGCGAGGCCGGTGTCCCCATCGGCACGACCAAGAACTACTTCCCGACGCGGGAGGCGATCCTCGAGGCCTCCGCGGCGCGCATGACGTCGTTGCACCGCGCGGCCGTCGACCGCCTGCGCGAGACCACCCCGGCCGACATCAGCGCCTCGGACGTGGCCGAGCTCTACCCGGCCCTGCTGCGCCGCGCGGTCGCCGACGATCCGACGCAGATGCTCGCGATGGTCGAGCTGTACCTGGAGGCCGTGCGCCGTCCCGGGGTGCGGGCGGCGTTGTCCGGGATGGTGCTGGCCAACGCCGAGGCGGCCGCGGCGTTGCAGCAGGCGGCGGGCCTGCCGTCCACGGTGCGCGACACCGGGTTGCTGGACGCGTACTTCCTGGGCGTGGCGATCTCGCTGCTGGCGCTGCCGACGGAGACGCTCGAGACCGTCGGCCTGGACGACCCGTACGCGCTGGGGATCGGCGTGTTCTCCGCGACCGTGCCTAGCGCCGGCCGGTCACCAGAACAGAGATCAGCAGAATCAGGCTGATCACGGCCGGTACCACGCACGCGACCGCGAGCATGGCCAGCCCGAACTGGTCGCCACCGTCCGGCGTGCTCGGAACCGTGAAGAACGCCCAGGTCGCGACCCCGCCGCCGACGAGCGTGATGGAGCCCAGGATCGTCGCCGCGCGCGCTTTGTGCTTCTTGCGCACCGGCTCGTTGGCGGCGTCCAGGCAGTGGGTGCCCAGTGCGCCGATGATCTCCCGGCTGTTCTCGGTGAGGCCGTTGAAGTGCAGCAGATTGCCGTCGGCGAACCGGATCGTGCAGTCGAGGTCGGAGCCGGTGTAGGAGTGCTCGCCGCGTTCGGCGACGTCGATGGCCCGCACCTGGTCCCACGTCCAGCTGCGCCTGACGCCGCCCAGGACGTGCGCGATGCCATCGTCGTAGAGCTCGATCAGCTCGGGCGTGCGGGCTTTGCGCAGCAGGACCACCGATGCCGGGGCGGCGAGCAGGAACGGGAAGGCGGCGAAGATCAGCGCGTACTGGGCGCCGCCGAGGTCGATCACGAACATCAGCACCAGCAGCAGGGCGCTGGCCAGGGCCACGACGAGCGACACGCGGCCCAGGACGCGTCTTCGATCGGTGGCGACGGGATGAGTGCTGCGCAATTGACCCATTGGATCAACCTACCTACCGGGTCTGACACTCCGGCGCGGTTCGCCGTCAGGTCCCGCCGGTGATCCGCAGGATCGCGCCGGTCGCGTAGGAGGCCTCGTCCGACAGCAGCCACGCGATGGCGTTCGCGATCTCCTCGGCCTCGCCCGCCCTGCCCATCGGCACGCGCCCTGCGACCTTGTCCGGCCGGTCGGGCTGGCCGGAGAGCTGGTGGATGTCGGTGCGGATCGTGCCGGGCTGCACGCAGTTGACCCGGATGCCGCGCGGCGCGAGTTCCTTGGCCAGGCCGATCGTCATCGCGTCGACCGCGGCTTTGGTGGCGGCGTAGTGGACGTACTCGCCGGGACTGCCCAGGGTCGCCGCGCCCGACGACACGTTCACGATCGAGCCCCCGGTCATCCGGCGTGAGGCTTCGCGGGCGACGAAGAAAGCGCCGATCACGTTCACGTCGACCACGCGGCGCAGGTCCTCGGTGCGCAGGTCGGCGAGCGGGCCGGACGGCGAGGTGATGCCGGCGTTGTTGACCACGCCGGTGATGTCGTCGCCGGCGGCGTCGAACAGGCGGGCCACGTCGTTCTCGTCGGCGGTGTCGGCCCGCACCGCCAGCACGCCGAGTTCCTTCTCCAGCAGGCGCGCCTCGTCGGCGGCCTGGCGGTAGCTGATCACGACCCGGTGCCCGTCCCTCACGAGCCTGCGTGCGGTCGCGGCACCGATACCCCGGCTTCCCCCGGTGATCACCGTTGTCATGCCGTCCACACTACCCTTATATTCGGTGCCGAGTATTTGGGAGCGGATATGTCGTTCAAGCGCACGAACCCCCTGGCCCTCGCGGTGCTGGCGTTGCTGTCGGAGCGGGCGATGCACCCCTACGAGATGGCGCAGACCATGCGGGAGCGGCATCAGGAGGAGGTGATCAAGCTCAACTACGGGTCGCTCTACACCGTCGTGGAGTCGCTGCAGAAGCACGAGCTGATCACCGCGAGCGCCACGCAGAAGGCGGGCAACCGGCCTGAGCGGACGGTCTACGCGGTCACCGACGCGGGCACGGAGGAGCTGCACGACTGGTTGCGCGAGCTGATCGCGGTGCCGGCCAAGGAGTACCCGCGGTTCGAGGCGGGGATCTCGCTGGTCGGGCTGCTGCACCCGGTCGAGGCGGTGACCGTCGTCGAGCAGCGTGAACAGGCCGTGGGGGAGCAGATCATCGCGCTGGCGACGTTGATCGAGCAGCTCAAGACGATGGGGCTGCCGCAGCTCGCGTGGATCGAACTCGACTACCGGATGGCCATGCTGCGCGCCGAACGCTCGTGGCTCACCTGGTTCGCCGCCGCCACCCGCAAAGGCACCGTCGGCGGCTACGACTACTGGGAGGGGAAGCACCGATGAGACTGCTGTTCGAAGTGCGGGGTGTGGTGCGGGCGCCGTTGGAGGACGTGCGCGAGCGCATGTTCCGCGACGCCGGTGAGTCCGGGTCGCATCGGCTCGTCGACCGCGAGCAGGGCGTGATCGCCTACTGGGGTGACTGGTGGTACCGCGGCGAGGACACGCTGCAGGCCCATCCCGAGGGCGCGCTGGTCGTGCACCGCGTCTACAACATCGCCAAGCAGGGCAACTGGGCCCCGTACCTGGCGAACAAGCTGTTCATCGGCTACCGCGCCCGGCTCGAGGCCGGGATGCGCCAGCGGGTCGCGCAACTGGAGTCTCAGAGCTGACCGAAGCGGACCACGGCGACGAACACCGCCAGCGCGCACAGCACGAGGTTGATCGGCACCGTGCCGCCCTCGCCGCGCCGCACGTGGGTGATCGCGGCGCCCACCTGCACCAGCGCGAGCCCCAGCGCCGCGATCGGGGTGAGGATCGGCGCGACGCCGGTCAGCCACGGCAGCACCAGGCCGAGAGCGCCCGCGACCTCCACCGCGCCGATGCCCTTGACCTGGCCCTCGGTGAAGTCCGAGACCCACGACATCCGCGGCTCGGCGAGCAGGGCCTGTTTCGACTTGGCCAGCTTGGTGAAGCCCGCCATCAGGTACAGGGCCGCCAGCACGCCGGACACGATCCACGCGGCGAGGTTCATGTACGAAACCTAGCCGGTGGCTCAGTGCGGGAACCACTGATGTTCAAGCTCACAGAGATGAGGTAAGGGTGTCCTTATTCCTCACCCGATCGGCCGTATAGAGTGTGCAGATGAGGTGCTCGATACTCTCCGATTTCGCGGGAGAACCGCTGGCCGGCACGGCCGCGACCGCGACGGCGTGGCTGTGTCTGGAGCAGCCGGGCCCGTGGGGCCGCGACGCCATCGTGGAGAGCCACCTCGACCCCGAACTCGGCGCCGAACTGCAGCGCCGCGCGGCCGGCACCGGCGTGCGCATCCTGCTGATCCGCCGCCCCGGCAAGCACGCCGACGACCACCTGCCCGCGACGCGGCGCCTGTACCTGGCCTCGGCAAAGCCCGGCGCGTCCTGGCTCGAACAAGCCGACCTGGCCTCCCCTGAGGAAGCACTCGAACTCGACTTCGAGGCCCTCGGCGCGGGCCGCTCGACCGCGTTCGGCACCCCGGTCCACGAGCCCCTGCTGCTGGTCTGCACCAACAGCAAACGCGACGTCTGCTGCGCGCTGTACGGCCGCCCGATCGCCACCGCGCTGAACCTCTGGGAGTGCACCCACACCGGCGGCCACCGCTTCGCCCCCACCGGCGTCCTGCTGCCCACCGGTCACCTGTACGGACGACTCGACCACCAGTTGGCCGAGCGCGTCGTCACCGAGGGCATCGTCGCCGACAGCTGCCGCGGCCGTTCCTGCTTCACCCCACGGGGTCAAGTGGCCGAAGTGGCCGTCCGCCACCAGATCGGCGAGACCCGCGACGTCCTGACCGTCGTGGCCGAAACCCCGGACTCCGCCACCGTCCGCCACACCGACGGCCGCGAATGGCGCGTCACCCTGACCGAACAACCCGTGCCCCCGCGCCCGGCCAGCTGCGGCAAGTCCCCGGACATCGCGATCGCCCTGGTCGCCACCGCCATCGACGAACTGGCGAAGGTCTGTCGATAACCTCGGCCCGGTGCCCAGACTGATCCACCTCAACGGCCCCACCGGTGTCGGCAAGTCCACCATCGCCGCCCGCTACGCCGCCGACCACCCGAAAACCCTCAACCTCGACGCCGACGAGATCGTGCGACTGGTCGGCGGCTGGCAGGACGACTTCTTCGGCACCGTCGACCTGGTCCGCCCGCTGGCCCTGACCATGGCGGCCACCCACCTGGCCTCGGGCAACGACGTGGTGATGCCCCAACTGATCGCCCGCCACGACGAACGGGACCGCTTCGCCGAAGTGGCGCGATCCGCAGGCGCGGACTACCTGGAGTTCGTGCTCCTCGCCCCGGCGGAAGTCGCCGTGGGACGCTTCCGGCGGCGTTCTCACCACATCGACGGGACGGTGGAGGCGTTGGGCGGCGCGGCGATGATCCACCGGATCTGCGACCAGTTCGCCGGGTACGTGACGCCGGAGTCGGTGGTGATCGAGACCGGTGAGGCCGACGCCGGCCAGACCTACAAGGCACTGGTGGCCGCACTGGGTGGGTGACGGGGTTCGCGCCCGAACCCTGCGCGAACCTACGGCCTTTCGCCTCTGCGACCCCCGGCGCCGCTGCCCCTAAGCTTCTCCGTCATGTCCGCGCCCACACTGAGCCAGTTCGTGCTCGCCAACACGGCTCTCACGCCGGTGCCGCTGGTGCCCGAGGTCGTCCTGCACAGCGCGGCCGAGGCGATGGACCTGTGGGAGCTGACCCATCACGATCAGCCGCCGTTCTGGGCGTTCCCGTGGGCCGGCGGTCAGGCGTTGGCGCGGCACCTGCTCGACCATCCCGGGCTGGTGCGGGACAAGAAGGTGTTCGACCTGGCGTCCGGCAGTGGGCTGGTCGCGATCGCCGCGGCGCTGGCCGGCGCGGACTGGGTGACGGCCAACGACATCGATCCGTTGTCGCTGGCCGCCGTGGAGCTCAACGCCGCCGCGAACGACGTCACGGTCATGACGCTGCCCGGTGATCAGCTCGACAGCGACGCCCACGGGGCCGATGTCGTGCTGGCGGGCGACGTGTTCTACGACGCGGAGATCACCGCGTTGATGCTGCCGTTCCTCACCAGGGCCGCGGCGCGGGGTGCGCTGGTGCTGCTCGGCGATCCGGACCGCGCGCATCTGCCCCGCGACCGGTTCCGGGCGCAGGGCCGTTACGACGTGCCGGTGCCGCTGACCCTGGAGAGCACGGAGACTCGGTCCGCGACCGTGTGGGCGATCTAGATCGTGACCAGGCAGAACGGGTGACCGGCCGGGTCTGCGTACACGCGGAAGCCGATCGGTTTGTCCGAGCCGTCGAGCAGGGTCGCGCCCAGGGCCAGCACCTGCGGTTCGGCCACGTCGAGGTCGGTGACCACGATGTCGAGGTGGATCTGCTGTGGGTGCTCCTGGCCGGGCCACTGTGGTGGCGTGTAGTCGTCGACGCGCTGGAACGACACGCGGCCGCGTGAGGTCGCCAGGGTCGTCCACTCGCTGTCGGAGTCGGTGATCTCGCCGCCGACGACCTGCCGGTAGAACTCGGCGAGCGCGTCCGGGTCCGGGCAGTCGATCACCACGTCGTAGAGCTCACCGATCGCCACAACTTCCCCCTACTGTCCGATCGAGATGGCTTCGAGCTTGGCTCGCAGGTACTCGCCGCCGCCGACCTCCGGGTAGCGGCCGTCCAGCGACACGATCCGCGCGTCGGTGTCAGTGTTGTAGAAGAAGATCAGCGACACCAAATCCTCGTCGGGTGCGCTGGCGTCCGGGGGCAGTACGCGGTGCGGGGTGGAGCGCCAGCGGTCGGACACCCAGCGGGCCATGAGGTCGCCGATGTTGACGGTGAAGGCGGCCGGGTCGAACGGCGCGTCCTCCCACGTGCCGTCGATGGTGCGGACCTGCAGGCCGCCGACGCCGTGCTGGCGGTCCAGGATCGTCACGGTGCCGAAGTCGGTGTGCTCGCCGATGCGGAACTGGCCCGGTCGCGCGGGTCCGACCTGCCGCAACGGCGGGTAGTGGTTGACGTTGAGCGTGTACGACGGCCGGCGCGTGCAGCGGGTGAAGAGATCCTCGGGTGAGCCGAGCGCGACGGCGAAGATCGTCAGCAGCTCGTCGCACAGCGCCCGCATGCGGCGCACGTACTCCGTCACGGCGGGTTCGAGCGCCGGTACCTCGGCGGGGAAGACGTTCGGGCGGAAGAAGAACGCGTCTCCTTCAGGGTCGTCGGAGCCGAACGCCAGCGTCTCCTTCAGGTCCGCGGGCGCCATACCGCCAGAGGCCCGGCCGGTGGCCTGTTCGTCGGGCGGCAGCCAGCCCCGCCCACCGGTCCGCACCGCGTACGCCGACTTCTCCGCGACCGGCAGCGCGAAGAACGAGCGGGTCAGCTCACGCACGTGGGAGCGCAGCGCGTCCGGGACGCCATGCCCGGTGATGAGCAGGAACCCCGACTCCCGCAGCGCCGCGTCGACCCGCGCCGCCACCTCGGCACGCCGCGTGCCGTCGAACCACCCGGACAAGTCCACCAGCGGAACACCCATGGCTGCACTCCTACCGCCACCGGCCCGGCCGCACCAGGTCAACCAGCCCAACCGTTCCACCACGAAGGCCGTCAGGAACCCGGCCGAGGTGGCGAGCAGCCCGCCGTTCTTCTCGGCCTCGTCCATCAGCTCGAACGCCGCCGCGGCGGTCAGCACGCCCGCGCCGAACGCCATCACGACGGCGACGACGTCTCGGGGCACGCGCAGGAACCAGGCGACGAGCGCGCCCAGCACGAGCGCACCGCCGCCTGCCAACCCCCACAGCCCAGCCTCAACCCATCTTCGTGTGCCTGTCTCCACAGGAATGGGGAAGAACCTGCGCTCGGTTCACCCCGATTCCCTCGGGGACGGCCTTCGACCTGCGGGACCGCGGATGCCTACGCTACGACGTCCGTGTCGTTGCAACGCTCCTGATCCGCTCGGATTGGGTCGTGACGGTGGTCGCTCCCGTTCCGCAGTTCCCTGGCGATCGCCTTGGCCGCGCGGCGGGCCTGCTTGGCGGCGAATCCGATCTGCGACGGTCTGGGCACGAACCCGATGAAGCGCAGGCCGTCGGCGGCGGGGTGGTGGCCGGTGGCCTTGGGTCGATCTCGCTCGTCGAGCACGCCGAGGTGCCCGACCAGCTGTGCCAGGCCTCGCCGGAACCCGGTCGCGCAGATGATGGCGTCCGGGTTGATTTGTGCATCGTCGGCCAGCGTCACGCCCTGCGCGTCGAGGGTCTTGACCCCGCGCACGATGTCGATGGACTTGTGCCGAATCGCCGTGATGACGTCCTTGTCGACGATCGCGGGGGCCACGCCGAGCCGCGCGCTGCGCGCGAAGATGCCTTCTGCGGGCACCGGTAGCCCGAATTCGCTCAGGTCACCGATGTCCATCCGGCGGCCGAAACGAGCGATCGCGTCGGCGATCCGGATCGGGGCGTGGTAGAGCGGTGTCGCGATGAAGTCGCCCGCTATGCCCCCAGGGCCTTGGCGAAGCATGATGTTCGGCGCCGTGCGAACCGCGAGCCACGCTTTGGCTGCGCCGCCGGTGGCCAGGTCGTAGGCGATCTCCATGCCGGAACAGCCCGCTCCGACCACCAGGACCCGTCTGCCGATGTACGGCAACGGATTCCGGTAACGCGAAGAGTGAACCAGGTCACCGGGCCACATGTCGCGCCCTGGCCATTCGGGGATGAAGGGCTCGTGATCGTAGCCGGTCGCGATCACCACTTCGGCGGCGTCGACCACGCCGGTGGAGGTGGTCAGCCGCCAGCGTCCGTCTGCTCGGTCGAGCCGCCCTACCGTGCAGCCCAGGCGCAGTTCGATGCCGTCCTCGTGCGCGTGTCGCTCGAGGTGGTCGATCACCTGGTCCCGGGTGGGGAAGGTTGGTGTTCCCTTGGGGTAGGGGCGGTTCGGCAGGTGCGAGAACTGCCTGCCGGTGTTGAGGCGCAGCCGTTCGTAGCGATTGCGCCACGACCAGCCGACCCGGTCGGCCCGGTCGATGAGCAGGGACTGGATGCCGCGATCGGCGAGGGCTACGGCCGTCGAGACGCCGGAGGTGCCTGCGCCGATGATCGCGACCTGGTACGAGGTCATGGCGATCGCTCCTTTGCTCACGCGGATTCGGCGACGATGACGCTCATCGCTGCGGCCAGCGGCCGATGAGCGAGGTAACGCCAGCCGGTGTCGTGCAGCCAGGCGGTGGCTTCCTCGGCGCTGTAGACGTCGCCGTCGTTGACGTGGATCGCGAACTCGCCTGCCATGAGCGCGGCGGGGAGCGGCTGGGTGTGGGTCGAGTCGGTCCAGAAGTCGGCGAGCATCAGGCGGGTGCCGGGTTCGGCCGCGGCCCGGATCCGGTGCAGGATCGAGCGGTTCGTCTCGGGCGTGAAGTAGTGCAGCAGGTTGGCGAGCAGGAAGGCGGAGAACCCCCGCGGCAGGTCGTCGACGAGGATGTCGCCGACGTGGACGTCGACGCGGTCGGCATGGGCCGTTGTGCGCAGGTGCTCGCGGGCGACGCGGGCGACGTCGGCGAGTTCGAGCACCGTGGCGGTCAGCGTCGGGTCGGCAGCCGCCAGTGCGATCGACCAGGAACCGGTGCCGCCGCCGACGTCCAGCACCCGGCTGCCGACGGGCAGCCCGGCCGCCTCGGGCAGGGCGTGGCAGGCGGCGGCGGTGGCGGCCGCGATGCCTGCCGACATGACCGGTACCAGCTCGTCACCGATTTCGAAGATCTCGCGGGCGGGCCGGCCGCGGCCCAGCGCCCCGGCGAGGTCGTCCCAGGCCGGGTAACTGAGCCGGTCCCAGAACGTGAGCAGGGGTCGCAGGTCGGCCGGCGTCGTCCCGGACAGGTAGGTGGCCGCCACCGGGCAGTTCGCGTAGCGGTCGCCGTGCCGCTCCAGCAGGCCGAGCGCGACCATGGCGTCGGCACTGATGCGTGCCGTGCGCCGGGTGAGTCCGGTGCGGGCGGCGAGTCCGGCCAGGTCCACCGGCCCCTCGCCGAGGGCTTCGAACACACCGAGCGCGCTCGCCGCGAACAGGTGCTTGCTGGCCATGAAGCCCTGCGCGATCTCGAAGATCCGATCGGGCGTCACGACGTCGTGGGCTGCCCCAGACAGGGCTTCATGCGTGGTAGTCATGCACTCAGCCTGCGAACTGGCGGGCCGCGGCCGCCATCCCATGATTCTGGGGGTGCCGTCGCAGACCACGGCCGCCGTACTCTCAGGTATGAGCGCAGCGTTGGTGCCGAGAGTCCGCGAGGACATCGAGCGGTTGCGCGCCCGCGAACTGGGCTGGGTGGACTACAGCGCCGCCGTCGCCGATGTGCTCGCGCCCCTCATCCCGTTCGATGCCTGGTGCTGCCACACGGTCGACCCCGGCACGATCCTGTTCACCGGCAGCGTCAACCACAACGTCGGCTGCTCCGGATCATGGCTGGCTCATCACGAGTACGTCATCGAGGACGTCAACAAGTGGTCCTTCCTCGCTCGCACAGGCCGGATCGCCGGGGCCACCAGCATCGACACCCACGGCGAACTCTCCCGCTCCCCCCGGCACCGCTCTCAGGAGACCTTCGGTTTCGGCGACGAACTGCGCGTGTCGTTAGTGGTCGACGGCATCTACTGGGGAGCGGCAGCGCTCCTGCGCTACGCCGGCCAACCATGGTTCACCGAGGCCGACGTGCGGACACTGGCCACGCTGGCACCCGCGATCGGCGCCGGCCTGCGCAGGAGCATGCTCGCGCCAGTCATGCGGCCGGGCGCGCCGGTGGACTACGGCCCGGGGGTTGTCGTCTTCGACGAGCACGGCGAGCCCGAGTCCATCTCCGCAGCGGCGCAATGCTGGATCGGCGAGCTGATCGAGGAACCGCCACCGAGCACGCCGAGCGAGTCGAAAACAGTGCAGGCCATCGCCGCCCGCGCCCGCGCCATCGCGCCCGGCACCGACCCGCTCGAACTCACTGCCCGCGCCAGGGTCCGCACCCGCTCCGGTGCCTGGCTGCTGCTCTACGGCACTCGGCTCGCCGGTGACACCGACGGACGAACGGCCGTGATCATCCATCCCGCCACGCCTCAGGACGTCGCGCCGGTCATCGCCCTCTCCTACGGCCTGACAGAGCGGGAGTGCCATGTGGCCATGCAATGCGTCCAGGGGCGGGTCACCAAGGAGATCGCCCGGGCACTGTCCCTCTCGCCCTACACCGTGCAGGACCACCTCAAGTCGATCTTCGACAAGACCGGTGTGCGCAGCCGCGGCGAACTGGTCGGACAGATCTTCCTCGACCACTACGCCACCCGATGGGAAACCCCGGCAACCACAGCCCCTGGGCTGCTCGTGCACGCCATCACTCCCGACGGCCGCCCTGCCGCTCCATGAGCAGCCGTCGAAGATCAGACATTCACCGAACCCGTCGGTCCCGGATGGACAGACATCCTTGATCAGATCGGGCTTTGGCGCAGTCAGCTGAACATCTTGTCGAAGAACGCCTTCAGATCACCGGCCAGCAGCTCCGGCGAGTCGTGCCCGGAGTAGTGACCGCCGCTGGCGAACTCCGACCAGTGCACCAGGTTGTGGTGATCGCGCTCGGCGAAGCGGCGGATGGTCTGGAAGTCGTCGGCGAAGATCGCGACCCCCATCGGGAACGTCGTCGGCTCGGTCGGCGGGTCCTCGCGGTGCGCGTCCTCGAAGTACAGCCGCGCCGAGGAGCCAGCGGTGGCGGTGAACCAGTAGATCGACACGTTGGCCAGCAGGAAGTCCTTCGTGACGGCCGGCTCGCCCATCAGCTGCATCGTCCAGGCGAGCTGGCCGACGGGGGAGTCCGCGAGCGCGAACGCGACGTTCTGCGGCCGCGCCTGCTGCAGCTTCGCGTAGCCGGACATGTTCTCCCAGAAGTCCTGCAGCACCCCGAGCCGCCGGTAGTCGTCCTCGGTCAGGCCCTCCATCTCCGCCGGGTCACCCGAGGGGAACGAGAAGATCTGCGTGACGTGCACGCCGACCAGGTGTTCCGGGTCCACCCGCCCGACCTCCGGCGCGATGATCGACCCGGCGTCGTTGCCGTGCACCCCGTACCGCTCGTAGCCCAGCCGCGCCATCAACTCGGCGAACGCCCGTGCGATGCGCCCGGAGTGCCAGCCGGTCTGCGTGGTCGGCCCGGAGAACCCGAAACCGGGGATCGACGGGATCACCAGGTGGAAGTCGCGCAGGTGCTCGATGACGCCGGCGAACTCCATGATCGACCCGGGCCAGCCGTGGATCAGCAGCAACGGCAACGCGTCCGGGTTGGCGCTGCGCACGTGCAGGAAGTGCACGTCCGTGCCGTCGATCTCGGTGATGAACTGCGGGAAGGAGTTGAGCTCGCGTTCCACGGCCCGCCAGTCGAAGTCCTCGGCCCAGTAGCGCGCCATCTCCTGGACGTCCGCCACGTCGTCGCCATACCGCGCACCGGCTCCCGGCACCTGGTCCGTCCACCGCGTCCGCGCCAAACGGAGCCGCAGCTCGTCGACGTCGGCCTCGTCGATTGCGATGTGGAATTCCCTGATCTCCGTCATAACCCAAGGCTAGAAGTACTTGCGGCCAGCCTCTGTCCTAAAGTCTGGGGTCATGTTGGAAACCTCGGCGCGACTGCTGCGCCTGCTCGCCCTGCTGCAGTCCCGCCGCGACTGGCAAGGCAGCGAACTCGCCGACGAGCTCCAGATCAGCCCGCGCACCGTCCGCCGCGACGTCGACCGCCTGCGCGAACTCGGCTACCCGGTCAACGCCACCACCGGCAGCTTCGGCGGCTACCGCCTCGGCGCCGGCGCCGAACTGCCCCCGCTGCTGCTCGACGACAACGAAGCCGTCGCCGTCGCGGCCGCCCTGCGCACCAACGCCGTCACCGGCCTGGAAGAAGTCTCCCTGCGCGCTCTGCTCAAACTGGAGCAGGTCCTGCCGTCCCGGCTGCGCCACCGCGTCTCAGCCCTGCAACACGTCGAATCAGTGCCACGAGACTCCGTCGCCCCCGCCCTGGACCCGGAACTGCTCTCCACCCTGGCCGCCGCCTGCCGCGACAGCGACACCCTCCGCTTCGACTACAGCTCCCACGACGGCACCCCGACCCGCCGCCGCGTCGAACCCCACCGCCTGGTCAACTGGGGTCGCCGCTGGTACCTGGTCGCCTGGGACTGCGACAAGGCCGACTGGCGCAGCTTCCGCGTAGACCGCATCACCCCGCCCCAACCACCGTTCGGCCCGCGCTTCACACCCCGCGACTTCGACGCCACCACCTACGTCGCCTCCAGCAGCAGCGCCGCCGCCTGGCGCGTCCAGGCCCGCATCCTCGTCCACGCCCCAGCCGACGCGGTGGCCGCCAGGATCAGCCCGGCGGTCGGCACCGTCGAGGCCGTGGACGACGTCTCGTGCGTGCTCGTGACGGGCGCCGACTCCGTGGAAACCATGGCCGTGTGGATCGGCATGCTCGGCCACGACTTCGAAGTCACCTCACCACCAGAACTCGTGGCACACGTTCGCACCCTTGCGGCCCGCTACGCCCGCGCCGTACAAGACTGAGCATGGCCATCACCGGACGGGACATCGAGCGACTGCTCTACACCGAAACGCCCGACCCGATCCTGGTCGTGCACAACGGCACAACCGAGATCGTCGCCGCAGTTGATCTGGGCGGCTACACCGGCGCGGTGGTGGTGTGCTCCCGGTCGGAGATCCAGCGGCAGGTGGGGGAGCGCGACCTCAGCGAGGACGATCTGTCGGCGATGGCTGACGCTCTGGCGGCGGCCATTCAAGACCCAACTCGGCAGCGGCCGCTGTGGCCCGCTTGAACAGATCAGGCCTTCGCTGAAGCACGTCCCGCAACTCGACAGTGGTCAACAGCGAGGTCAGGTCCCGCACCTCGGGCACCAGCTCGAACCGGAATCCCCGCTCGTGCAGCCGCAGCCAGGCGTCCAACTGCACCTCACGGTCCGCTGTTCCGGACACGTTGTAGGTCGCTCTGATGATTGCCACATCGTCACCACCGAGACCCAGCCTGGCGTCGGCCTCCCTGAGAACGATCTCGCCGCGCGCGCCTGCCTGGGCGAGGCGCCGGATTGCGGGCGCGACTCGTTCAAGGGGCGTCGCCGTCAACGCGATCAGGGCGGCGGTCACTTCCATGCTGTGCTGCGACGCCAGAGGCATCAATGCGTCTCGCAGCGTCATCGCGCCAGGGTCAAGCATGACGTCTGGTTGTGACAGCGCCAGCCATTCCGGACGCACGTCCTGTGTCCGGAATGGCTGGCGCCGGCTCAGTACGAAGTCACGATCAAAGTCCACATCGACCCAGAAGTACCGCACGACACTCGTCCACTCGCCAGGCGAAAGCCGTGACTTCCAGAACAGCGCTTCCCGATGCCACCCGTCCGCGTCCGTTCGCAGGTCCGGGCCGTAGACGTTGTCCTTCAGCACCACCGCGAGCGCTGCCAGGTTCACCGAGTACTTCGCGTCCCGGGCCGAGTCCGTCAGCGCGACCGGCTCGTACTCGCCCCGTGACAGTCGCCGCTCACCCCGTGCGGCGAACAACCGCGTGACGAGGTCGAACAACCCGTCTTTGCTGGACTTCTGCGCGAACTCACGCAAGAAGTCCAGCAACGGTTTGCTGCTGGTCAGCGCCATGAATGACAGCAGGGAGTAGAGCTCCGTGTCGTCCACTGTGGACTTGCGTCGCGATCGCGCCGCGTCCTCACGCTGGAGAACGAGCAGCCGTTCCCACACGAACCGCGCCACCAGGTACTCGCCGAACGTGGCGTGCAGGAACTCGTAGGTCCGCAGCTTGGTGTTGTCCTCGCGCACCGCCTCGGTCTTCTGCACGAAGAAGAAGCGCCCCAGCACCGTTTCGCCAGCGGAGAGGGGAGTGCGGGTCCCCACCCGTCGATCAGGGGAGTCGACGTCGAGCAGCTGTGCGAGATCGGACGTCACCTGATGCTCGGCGACCCACTGCGCGCCCCGGTTGAACATCCCGAGTGCCACGACCGACAACCGTTCCAGCTCGAACTCCACGTCCGCCGCCAAATCGGCGGCTGACCGATCAGCGTGGTCCTTGGTCACCTCACGCCGCGCGAACCGCTCGAGCAGCCGTTCGTACAGCTGCCCCCGGCTCATGCTGAGGTGATCACGCTGGAACGAGCTGTCGACCGCGTCGTACAACGCCAGCATCAACAACAACAGCGGCTGCGACGCCAGATCCGGATACAGCAGCACGGTTTCGGCGGGCAACGGGCGGTTGACCGCGTTCCACACGTCCAGCCAAGCGCGCACCTGGTCCTCGGAGAACGGCAGCAGTCGAACCACCTGAGTGCCCGGCGGCAACTCAAGACCGGCACACACGCTCAACCGGCTCGTCACGACGAACACCGCCGGCCTGCCCATGTCCTCGAGCCGCTGCTGGAACTCGGCGATCACCGTCAGATAGCGCGTCTGGCTCACGCCGGTGGCCTGCAGCAGTTCGTCGAAGCCGTCCAGCACCACCAGCGGCAGCGCGCCACCGGTCGTGCGGGAGAACTCGGCCCAGCTCACCTGTTCCTGCAGCAACGTGCGCAGCCCGTGCTCGATCTGCTGCTTCAGATCGGCGTCGGCTGGAGTGCTGCGCAACTCGACTCGCACCACGGCGAAGTCGGACGCGGGCAATCGCGCCGCCAACATCTCCGTCAGCACCGACTTGCCCGAACCCGGATCACCCAGCACCAGCAGGGGAGCCGACAACGCTGCCGGAGACGTCAGATAGCCCACCAGGTAGGCGTAGAGGTCGTCGCGCACGGCCACGTCGTCCCACCACGCCAGCAGCGACGGCGCTCCGGTGCGCTCGGTGCCGATGACCACCTGGAACCGCGGATCGACGTAGGCGTCGGCCAGGCTCGGGATCTGGACGCCGTCAGGCACTTCGGTCGACTTCACCAGCGGTCGTCGCAACGCACCCCGGTACGCGCCGGCCAGTTCAGCCATCCGCATCTCAGGGACCAGGTCGGTCGTGGTCTCACGCAGTGCATCCTCCAGGCGCGCCAACGCTGATCGCGTCGAACGGGCATCGTGGATCGCGCACCAGAACCTGACCTCGGGATACTCGGCCGCGAGTTCACCGAGCAGCTCCTCGTACCGTTCGAGCGCCCGAGCCGGCGCGGCGACCCTGGCCGCGTCCTGCACGCGATCGCGTTCGGTTTCGTCGAGCTCGTCCCAGGACGCCAGATTCGTCAGCGCCTCGAACAAGACGGCGCCAAGGCTTACGTAGACCTCCCTGATCCTGGACAGGTTCTCTTCGTGCGGCCGCCCGACCGACGGCAACGGCAGATTGAGATCCCACGGGCTGTACTGGGCGACGAGGTCGCGGTTCCGGGTGGACAGCTTCACGCCGACCCGTTGTTCCTCGAAGGCCTCGAAGAACGCCGTCATCACCAGCACGGCGTGGGCGGCGTGCAGTTGCTGGGTGCGGGTGTAGCGGCTGACCTTGCGGCGCTTCTGCGACACCTTGGAGATCAGCTCGTTGCTGAGCTTGATGAAGTCCGGCTTGGCGTCGAACAGGTCCAGCACCTGCCACAGCCCCAACGAGCCCGCGAGCAGCGCGCCGTTCAGCAGCTTGTCCATGGCGGCGACGGTCGGGTGCTCGCGGCCGCCGAGGATCTTCACGGCCTCGTTGTAGCTGTAGGTCTTTCGCACCCGAAGTGTCTACCTCACGACTGGGCCGATCAGCCGGAGAACAACACCACAAGCATGAAACGGATAGTCGATCCGGATGTGTGCTAGCTTCGGAAGGGTAAGTGGATGGGCTATCCGGATGGAGGAGTCATGGTGCGTAGGGCAGTGGTCACGGCGGGGACCGGAGGCATTGGGCTGGAGACGGCCCTCGGGCTCACCAAGGCCGGGTACGCGGTCACGGTGGTCGGGCGCAACGCCGAGCGTGGCGCTCGGGCCGTCGAGAGGATCAACGCCGGGGGAGGGGAGCCCGCACGGTTCCTGCAGGCCGACCTCGCCTCGCTCGACGAGGTGCGGGCGCTGGCCGAGCGGATCGCGGCAGAGGGCGAGGTGGACGTGCTGGTCAACAACGTCGGTGCGATGTTCGCGGACCGCACGGAGCTTGGCGGGGTGGAGGCGTCGTTCGTCGTCAACCACCTCTCGCCGTACCTGCTGACAGAGCTGTTGCTGCCGCAGCTGCACAGGGTCGTGAACGTGACGTCCGGGTCCGTGATGGTGGCCAAGAAGGTGTTCGACGAGGTCGAGCCGCCCGGTGGCTACTACGGCTTCCACTGGTACGGGCGCGCCAAGCTCGCGAACCTCGCCTACACGCTCGACCTCGCCCGGCGGACGAAGGGGAGTGGCGTCGCGGTGTTCGCGGCCGACCCCGGCGGCGCGGCCACCGACATGACCGACGGCAGCACGCGCAAGCCCCAGATCGTGTCACCAGGGCTGCGGCTGCTGTGGCCGTTGGTGCGACGCGCGTTCGAACGCGCCACCTCCGGGCCCGCATCGGTCGCCGCGCGGCCCTCGATCATCGCCGCCATCGACGAGACCCTGCCCACCGGCACCGTTGTCGGACGCCGCGGGGTGCCCGTCACGCCGATTCGAGCTGCCAGGGACCCGCGTGTCGTCGAAAACGTGCGCAGGCTCAGCGAGAGGCACGCGCCACTCGTCCCGGTTGCGGATGGGGTATCCAATTAAGCTGGGCACATGACGCCGCTGCGGAAGGACGCCGCCCGCAACTGGGACCGCATCATCACCGTCGCCAGGGAACTCGTCGACGAAGGCACCCCGCTGCAGCTCAACGACGTCGCCCGCCGCGCAGGACTGGGCGTCGGCACGGTCTACCGGCACTTCCCGACCACCGAAGCGCTCCTCGAGACCGTCGCCACGCCCTGCCTCGAAGCACTCGCCGCCCACGGCGACAAAGCACTCCAGGACGACGACGCCTGGCACGCCTTCTCCGACTTCCTCACCCGGCTCGTCGAAGCCCAGGTCAGCGACCCCTCACTCGCCAAAGTCGCCGCCACCACCGCGGACACCCTGCCGCGCACCACCGAACTCAAGCAGCAGGTCATCGCACAAGGCACCGAACTGCTCGCCCGCGCCCGCACCGCCGGAGCCGTACGACCCGACCTCGCCGACGGCGACCTCGTCCCACTCATGTGCGGCGTCGCCTACGCCACCTACGTCCACAGCGACACCCCGGCCGACCGGCTCCCCACCGCCCGCCGCTACCTCGACACCCTGCTACGAGGCCTGAGCGCCTGAAGGCGGACCAGCCGCCACGAACGCCCGCAGCTCCTCCACCTCCAGAGCGCCGCCATCGGTGAACATCCACGTCACCCCAGCGGCCTCGTACTCCGCCACCTCCTCCGGCAACACGCCACCACCCCACAACGCCACATCACCATCCGCCGGACCACCCGACGCCACGAAGTCAGCCTTCATCCGCGCGGCATCACCGGGGGAGAGGACCACCAGACCCTCAGCCCCGAACGTCGCCGGAACCACGCCGGCAGCCTGCGACGCGGCACGGAACGGAACCTCACGCGGCCAGTTCCCGCCCACCCAGATCGGCACGTCCACCGGCTCGAAGCGCACCCCGTACACGTCGAAGAGGTCACCGTGATGCTCGACGACCTCGCCAGACAACAACCCCCGCAGCAGCGCAACACCCTCGGACATCGCCTCGGCGCGCGACACCCGTTCGCCGAAGGGGGAGAAGTCCTGCGGCACACCCGCACCCACCCCCAACACCAACCGGCCACCCGACAACCGCTGCAACGTCGACGCCTCCAACGCCAACTTCCACGGCCGACGCCGCCCCAACGACGTCACCATCGGCCCCAACATGATCGACGACGTCCGCGCCGCCACCGCACCTAACGCCACCCAGACGTCAGCCACCACCGACTCACCCGGCTGCACGACGTGATCCCACAGGAAGAACCCGTCCCACCCCGCCGCCTCAGCCTCGACAGCGAGCGACACCAGCACCGACGGGTCACCGAGCGACGAACCGTAGTTGGGCACATAGATCGCAAATCGCATGCCCCAAGTGTGGCAAGCACCCCCGACAAGATCGTTCTAACGCGGCGGACCAGCGGAAATGTACGAACGCAGCTCCCGCAGCGACGCCTTCCACCCGTCCAGCAACAACCACGTCGCCCCCGCGTCCGCGTACTCCGACACCTCCGCCGCCGACGGCCGCGCCCCACCACCCCAAATCGCCAGATCCCCGTCCACCGGCCCACCCGCCGCGACGAAATCAGCCTTCATCCGCGCCGCCTGCTCAGCAGACGCCACCGCGAACCCACCCGAACCGTCCTGAATGATCGGAAACAACCCCGACGCGTACGACGCCGCCAAGAACGGCACCTTCCGCGGCCAGATCCCCGACGTCCACACCGGCACCTCCACCGGCGCGAACCGCACCCCGGACACGTCGAACGTCGAGCCGTGATGCTCAACAGGCTCACCCGACAACAACTTCTGCACCAACTCCACACCCTCGGTCATCCGAGCCGCCCGCGACCGCGCATCCACAGCCTCACCGAACGACGCGAAGTCCCGCGGCACACCCATCCCCACCCCGAGCACCAACCGCCCACCCGACAACCGCTGCAACGTCGACGCCTCCAACGCCAGCTTCCACGGCCGCCGCCGGGGGACAGGCGTGATCATCGGCCCCAGCACGATCGACGACGTCCGCACCGCCACCGCACCCAACGTCACCCACGGATCAGCGACCAACGGCTCCGCCACCACGTGGTCCCACATGAAAAACCCGTCCCAACCCGCCGCCTCCGCCTCAACGGCCAGAGAACACAACACCGCCGGATCGCCATAGGTCTCGCCATAACAAGGCACGTAGATCGCAAAACGCATGCGGGGGAGTCTGCCTCACGGCCCAACACCCGTCGCGCCATCGATCTGCTCCCGCACGATGTCCGCATGCCCCGCATGACGAGCCGTCTCCGTCAACACGTGCACCAACACGTTGAACAACATCACGTCCGGACGCGGCCACCACGGCACATGACCAGGGGAGTCCACCGCAAGAGCACCGATCGTCGTGTCCGAATGCACCCACGCACGCCGATAACGCGCCACGATCTCCTCACGCGTCTCACCCTCAGCCGCCCGCATGTCCAACCCACGCGCCGCCAGGTCATCCCACCGCGGCAACGGCTCCGGGAACGGCCGGCCGAACACCTCACCGAAGTAGCGCGACTCCGTCAACGTCAGGTGCTTCACCAAACCCAGCAGGTTCGTCCCGCTGGCGGTGAGCGGACGACGGATGTCGGCATCGGACAGACCGTCCAGCTTCCACAGCATCGCTTCACGCAGCTCACGCAGATCGCTGTGCAGGTACGCCTTCGCGAAATCGTCGATCATGACTCAGAAGCCTGCCACGCCGGCCTGTATCGCCACGGTGACGGAAGTGACGGAAGCCCCGCAAGTGCGTCACGCGTCCCAGACGGGCCCGCCGCGACACGGCGCCGCCGCGACAACGACCTCCGGTGCGAGCTCGACGAACCACGGCACGCACTCCACGAACCGACGCCAGTCAGACCCGGCCGAGAAGCACACCAGGAGGGGCCCTCCAGGCGCCCAGATCCACTTTACTTGACATAATGTAGATTATCGGCGAAACGGCGACCTGCGAAGATCGTCTCAGAAGGGGCTGAAACGCCCGTGTTGGCGCGTCTGCAAGCGTCAGCCAACGGGCAGGCCGGCTGCGCTTGCAGACGCCACAACATCCGAACCTCGGCGATGTCGGAGCGCGGTCGACACCGACGTGTCGTCAGTGAGACGTACGTAGCGGCGGCTCATTACGCTCACGATCCCCGACAAGTGACGCCACCTGGTCCAGCGCCCGGCGAACTCGGGCGAAACGGACATTTCATGCATAATCGCCATTATCCAGCACGGATCACGGAATTGTCGGTGGTGTGCGGTACAAGATCCATATGCACGTGCTCGCCGCTCAGGACGCCTTCTTCCTCGCTCGCCGGACTCGCAAGGACTCGCCGCACACAACCGCGGCCTACCAGCGCGATCTCTCCGGCGTGAACACGCTCCTGGCCGAGACACTCCTCTCCCCCGTCGAGGATCTCGTCGTCCAGGACCTGACCGGCGCCAACCTCCGCAACGCTTTCGGGTTGTTCGCGGACACCCACGCCAAGAGCTCCGTGCTGCGGGCCTGGTCGACGTGGAACCAGTTCCTGACGTTCTGTGTGGCCGAGGACCTCATCGCCGGCAACCCGATGGGTGCCGTCGCCCGTCCCAAGACTCCTCCGCTCGTTCCCAAGCCGCTGCGGGGTGAGGACACGCCCGAACAGTTGCTCACGGCGGCCGCGGAGGGCGCGCGGAAGGGTCGCGATCCCTGGCCTGAACGCGACGTGCTGGTCATCGCGCTGGGGCTGGTCGCGGGTCTGCGGAGTGCGGAGATGCGTCTCCTCACGCTGGCGAGCATCGTCGGGCGGGAGGGTGACCAGAGGTTGCACGTGAAGGGCAAGGGCAACCGGGACAGGTCCGTCCCGATCGAGCCGCCGATGGAACGGATCGTCGACGCTTACCTCAAGAGCTGCAAGCAGCGTTTCCCGCAGGGCCGGTTCGACCGGGAGAGCGCGCTGCTGAGGGATCGGCACGGTGAGCCGATCGGCCGGGGTGGGCTGGAGTACCTGGTCAAGTCGTGTTTCCGGTGGGCGGGGTTGAACGACAGGGTGCCGACGGGGGCGAATCTGCACGCTTTGCGGCACACGTTCGCGACGAGGCTTGCCGAGGACGGGGCGTCGGCGAGCGAGATCATGGCGTTGCTTGGGCATGCGAGTTTGGCGACGAGTCAGAACTACATCGAGGCGACGGCGCGGGAGCGGAGGGCGGCGGTGGCGAGCAACAGGACGTATCGGGCGCTCAGGGACATCTAGCCCGGCTCTACTGCGGTAGGGCACTCTCGGCTGAGACACGTGTGGGCCGGGGGTCGCTCAGTTGCCGGGTCGTTAGGCCAAGTGGGTGACCTGATAGTGCGAAAACCGCATTTCAGGGGTACCCAATGAGAATGAGATCCGTGTGGCGTGGGGCCATCTCCTTCGGGTTGGTGACGATCGCCGTGCGCCTCTACACGGCTGTTGAGGAGCACGACTTCCGTTTCAACCAGGTGCACCGGGAGGACGGCGGGCGCATCAAGTACAAGCGCGTCTGTTCGGTGTGCGGTAACGAGGTGGAGTACGGCGACATCACCAAGGGCTATGAGCTGGACGACGGCCGGATGGTGATCATGGAGAACGAGGACTTCGAGAAGTTGCCGGTGAAGACCGACAAGTCGATCGACGTCCTGGAGTTCGTGCCGGCGGAGGAGATCGATCCGATCTACTTCCAGAAGACTTATTACCTGGAGCCGGACAAGGCTGCGGCGCGGCCGTATGTGCTGCTCAGAGACGCGCTTGTGAAGACGGGTCAGATGGCGGTCGTGAAGATCACGATTCGGCAGAAGGAGACGCTGGCGACGATCCGGGCGCGCGATGACGTGCTGGTGATGCACACGATGTTGTGGCCGGACGAGATCCGCAAGGCGGAGTTCGACTTCCTGGATCAGGACGTCGAGGTGCGGCCGCAGGAGTTGAAGATGGCGACGTCGTTGGTGGAGTCGATGGCCGGTGACTTCGATCCGGACACGTTCACCGATGACTATCGGGATGCGCTGGAGAAGGTCATCGCGGCGAAGGCTGAGGGTGCGGAGTTGCCCGAGCAGCCTGAGGCGGAGGAGAAGGGCGATGTCATCGATCTGATGACGGCTCTGGAGCGCAGTGTGGAGAAGGCGAAGGCCGGGCGGAAGGGCGCTGCGAAGAAGGACGCGCCGAAGAAGGCTTCGTCGGCGTAGATGGCCGGGCTCGACGAGTACCGGCGGAAGCGGGATCCGGCCAGGACGCCGGAGCCTGTTCCTGATGCTGCGGAACTTCCGCATGGTGAGAACGACACGTTCGTGATTCAGGAGCATCACGCGAGCAGCCTGCATTGGGATGTGCGGCTGGAGCGTGATGGTGTGCTGGTGTCGTGGGCGGTGCCGAAGGGTTTGCCGCCCACGACTGATGTCGTGCGGCTGGCGGTGCACACCGAGGATCATCCGCTGGAGTACGCGGAGTTCTCGGGGAAGATCCCGAAGGGCGAGTACGGCGGCGGCGAGATGTTCATCTGGGATCGCGGCCGGTACGAGACGGTGAAGTGGTCGGATCGCGAGGTGGACGTGATCCTGCACGGTCACCGCGTCGAGGGTCAGTTCGTGTTCTTCCGGTCGGGCAACGACGGGAAGAACTGGATGATGAAGCGCCGGCACGCTCCGGCGCGTCCGGACTGGAAGACGCTGCCGGAGCAGGTGAAGCCGATGCTGGCGGTGCCCGGTCCCCTCCCCCAGGACGATGATGATCTTTGGGCTTATGAGTTCAAGTGGGACGGGGTGCGGGCGATCCTGCGGGTGGAGGGTGGCCGGGTTCAGGCGTGGTCGCGGCTGGGTAACGACATCACCGTGGCGTATCCCGAACTCCAGGGTGTCGGTGAGCAGCTCGGCTCGACCGAGGCGTTGCTCGACGGTGAGATCGTCGCGTTGCAGAACGGCAGGCCGAGTTTCAGCGCGTTGCAGAACCGGATGCACGTGACGAAGTCCGAGGCGGCGCGCCGGGCGGCCAGGCAGTATCCGATCACGTTGTTGTTGTTCGACCTGTTGCACCTCGACGGCCGTTCGACGCTGCAGTTGCCTTTTCGGCAACGTCGTGAGCTGCTGCGGGACCTGGAGTTGAAGGGGTCGAACTGGCTCACTCCCCCGTCTTACGACACCGATGGCGCGGCGGTGCTGGCCGCGAGCCGGGAGCAGGGGTTGGAGGGGGTGGTCGCGAAGCGGCTGGATTCGGTCTATCAGCCGGGGATGCGGTCGCCGGTGTGGCGCAAGATCACCGACCTTATGGCGCAGGAGGTGGTGATCGGCGGCTGGCGGATGGGTGAAGGCAAGCGCTCGGGCGTGGTGGGCGCGTTGCTGCTGGGTATCCCCCAGGACGGCGGGCTGGCGTTCGCGGGTTCGGTGGGCACGGGGTTCAACGACGCTGAGTTGGCGGTGTTGACGCCGCGGTTGAAGGCGTTGGCGCGCAAGGGTTCGCCGTTCGTGACGGAGATGCCGAGGGAACGGGCGAAGGGCGCGTTGTGGGTGGAGCCGGAGCTGGTGGCGGAGGTGGTGTTCCGGCAGTGGACGCCGGACGGGCGGATGCGGTTTCCGGCGTGGCGGGGGTTGCGGCCGGACAAGTCTCCTGAGGAGGTGCGTCGCGTTGAGCAGTGATGCCCGGAAAGACGTCACCGTGCGGGTCGAGGATCGGGTGGTGAAGCTGACGAACCTGGACAAGGAGTTGTATCCGGAGTTCGGGTTCACCAAGGGTGAGGTGATCGATTACTACACCCGGATCGCTCCGGTGCTGCTCCCCCATCTGAAGGATCGTCCGGTGACGTTGAAGCGGTATCCGAACGGGGTGGACGGGAAGTGGTTCTTCGAGAAGAACGCGCCGGAGCACCGTCCGGAGTGGGTGCGGACGATGCGGTTGGAGTCGCCGGGTAGTTCGAAGGGCAACGAGACGGTCAACTACGTGATGGTGGACGAGTTGGCGACGTTGGTGTGGCTGGCGAACCTGGCGGCGCTGGAGTTGCACGTGCCGCAGTGGACGGTGGGGCCGCGTGGGGGCAAGCGGGATCCTGATCTGCTGGTGTTCGACCTCGATCCGGGTGCGCCGGCGTCGGTGGTGGAGTGTTGCCGGGTCGCTGAGCTGGTGCGGACGGTGCTGGACGACGACGGTGTGGATTCGTGGGCGAAGACGTCGGGCAACAAGGGCATGCAGGTGTACGCGTATGCGCCGGCGAAGGACACGTCGGAGTACGCGAAGGCGGTCGCGCAGCGGCTCGCCAAGGAGGAGCCGAAGCTGGTCGTGGCGACGATGGCGAAGGCGCAGCGGCCGGGGAAGGTGTTCATCGACTGGTCGCAGAACAACACGGCGAAGACGACGGTGGCGCCGTATTCGTTGCGGTCGCGGGAGCGGCCGACGGTGTCGACGCCGATCACGTGGGACGAGGTCGAGGAGTGCCGGGTGGCGGAGGATCTGGTGTTCACCGCGGACGAGGTGCTGGCCAGGGTGGATTCGGCGGGTGACCTGTTCGGGAGTTGATATTCTGGCCGACTGCCTACGAGGGGGTCGCGCGTGAACATCGAACTTGCCGAGTACGACGATGCCTGGCCGGGTCTGTACGAACGGGAGCGGGCGCGGATCCTGGCTGTGCTGCCGGATGCCGAGCTGGAGCACGTCGGGTCGACGTCGGTGCCGGGGCTGTGTGCGAAGCCGGTGATCGACATGATGCTGGTGGTGGATCAGGCGGCGGACGAGGTGTACGGGCCCGTTCTGGAGGCCGCCGGGTATCGGGTGACGGTGCGTGAGGACGACTGGCACGACCATCGGATTCTCAAGGGGCCTGACACGAATGTGAACCTGCACGTGTTCTCGCGTGGTTGTGCTCAGGTGCGGCGGCATCTGGTGTTCCGGGACTGGTTGCGGGCCGAGTCCGGTGATCGGGAGTTGTACGCGCGGACGAAGCGGGAGCTGGCGGCGCGGGAGTGGGATCGGGTGCAGGACTACGCCGCGGCCAAGGGTGCGGTGGTGCTGGAGATCCTCGAGCGGGCGTACCTGACGTGGCGGCCGCCGTCGGGTGAGGTGGAGTACGTGACGAAGACGCCGCCGCACGACGCCCCGGTGGTGCTGGAGGACTACAACCCGGCGTGGCCGCAGTGGTACGCGGTCGAGGAGGCGAGGATCCGGGCGGCGCTGGGTGAGGTGGTCGTGCGGCTGGAGCACGTGGGGTCGACGTCGATTCCGGGTCTGGCGGCGAAGCCGGTGATCGACATCCTGCTGGTGGTGCCTGATTCGGCTGACGAGGACGCCTACGTGCCGGCGTTGGTCGAGGCCGGGTACTGGTTCCGGTTGCGGGAGCGCGGCTGGCACGAGCACCGGTTGCTCAAGAGCTCGGAGCCGAACGTGAACCTGCACGTCATCTCCCCCGTGTGCGAGGAGTGGGACCGGATGGTGGGGTTCCGCGACAGGCTGCGCACGCATCCCGAGGACCGCGAGGAGTACGAGCGGACCAAGCGCGCGTTGGCGAGTCGGACGTGGCATCGGGTCCAGGACTACGCCGACGCGAAGGTGGCGATCGTGGAGCGGATCATCCTGCGGGCGCTGGCCTGACCTGGCCGAACCGGCGGCGGTAGGCCGTCGGGGTCAGTCCGGTCTCGCGGCGCATCAACGCTCGCAGGTTCGCGGCGGTGCCGAGTCCGGTGCGGCGGGCGACGACGTCGAGGCGTGACTCCCCCAGTTCGATCAGCCGGCAGGCGAGGGTGACGCGCTCGCCGGTGAGCCACGCGAGGGGTGTGGTGCCGAGTTGTGCCTGGAAGCGGCGGTGCAGGGTCGCGGGGCTGACGGCGGCGCGGGTGGCGAGGTCGGTGACGGTGAGGGCGTGGTCGAGGTGGTGCTGGGCCCAGGCCAGGACGGGTGCGAGGGATTCGTCCGGGAGGTCGGGCACGGGGCGTTCGACGAACTGTCGCTGGCCGCCGTCGCGGTGGGCGGCGAAGACGAGGCGCCTCGACACGGCGTTGGCGATTTCGGCGCCGTGGTCGCGGCGGACGATGTGCAGGCCGAGGTCGAGGGCGGCGGCGCTGCCGGCGGCGGTGAGGATGTCGCCGTCGTCGACGAACAGCACGTCCGGTTCGAGGTGCACGGCGGGGAATCGGGTGCGGAAGTTGTCGGCCCACTGCCAGTGGGCGGTGGCGCGGCGGCCGTCGAGGACGCCGGCTTCGGCGAGGGTGAAGGCGCCACTGCAGAAGCCGACGAGGCGGGTGCCGCGTGCGTGGGCGCGGCGGATGGCGTCGAGGACGGCGGGTCGGCGGGGTGCGTCGACGTTGGGGCGGTTGGGGACGATGAGGGTGTCGGCGGTGTCGGCCGCGGTGAGGTCGGCGACGCCGGTGAGGGTGAAGAATCCGTCGCGCATGGGTGTGTGCGGTTCGGGTGAGCAGAGGCGGAAGTCGTAGAGGTCGCGGCCGATCTCGGGGCGGTGCAGGCCGAAGATCTCGGTGGCGCAGCCGAGCTCGAACGGGTTGGAGTTCTCGTCGACGATCACGACGACCCGGTGCGAGGATTCTTTCGACATGTGCGATTCCTAGCACTCACGCTCGTCGCGTGTACAGCGGCAGGGTTGGCGGTGTGAACAGTGAACCCATTGCCCTGGACAAAGCCCTGGCCTCGTTCGACGCCCTGTGGAGCCCTCGCATCGTGACGCGGGTGAACGACTACGACGTGCGTGTCACGAAGGTCCGTGGCGTGCACGTCTGGCACGTCCACGACGACACCGACGAGTTCTTCCTGGTCCTCGACGGCGAACTGCGCATCGCGCTGCGTGAGGCCGATGGCGAGCGCACGGTCGTGCTCGCCCAAGGCGCGGTGTTCACCGTGCCGCGCGGGACGTTCCACAAGCCGTCATCCACGCAGGGTGCGTCGATCCTGTTGTTCGAGCCCACCGGAACGCTGACGGTCGGCGACCGGCACGACGAGGTTCCGGACCACGTGGACGCGACGACCGGGCACGAGCTGGGAGGGGTCCCCTTCGCCTGAGTTCGGTCCAGTGCCGGTTCCGGTCTCGTGGATCTTGTGACTCGGGAACAATCACGTCCTGTGAGGTTCGGGGTGCTCGGTCCGGTGCTGGTCGACGGCGTGGAGGTCGCCGCGCCCCGTCAGCGCGCGCTACTGGCGATGCTCGCGCTCGACGCTGGGCGGATCGTGGGGCACGACCAGCTGATCGGCGGCTTGTACTCCGCGCCGCCCGCGGGAGCGGCGAATGCCCTGCAGTCCCAGATCTCCCGGCTGCGCAGGACCGTCCCCGGGCTGGTGATCGAACACCACCCGGCCGGCTATCGGCTGGTCGCCGCGCCGGCCGAGGTGGACCTGCTGCTGTGCCTGGAGCTGCTCGACGCCGGACGCGCGGCCGAGGCGCTGCGGTTGTGGCGTGGCCCCGCTCTGGCCGACGTCGAAGCACCGTTTGTGCAGGTCGCTCGGCAGCGGCTAGCTGAAGTGTTCATCAAATGCGCACTTTCCGGCGGGGACCAAAACGACCTCCGGGAGTTGCTTTCGGAGCACCCGCTGCGTGAGGACGTCCGGGCGGCGCTGGTACGTGCCCTGCACCGGGACGGGCGGCAGACCGAGGCGCTCGAGGTGTTCGCGGCCGGACGGGAGCTGCTGGCCGACGAGCTCGGGGTCGACCCCTCCCCCGACCTGGCCGCCGCCCACCTCGAGGTGCTGCGGGCCGCGGCGCCGCATCGAGGTGTGCCCGCGCAGCTGACCAGCTTCGTCGGCCGCGACGACGACCTGCGCCGCGTCACCAAGTGGCTGCAGGAGAACCGGCTGGTCACGCTCATCGGGCCGGGCGGTACCGGCAAGACCCGCCTCGCCGTCGAGGTCGCCCATCGCGAACCCGGCGAGGCGGCGTTCATCGACCTCAGCGCCACCACGGATGTCGCCCGCGCGTTGCTCGACGGCGTGGGGGTGCGGGAGGCCGGATTGCTGTCGGCAGGGCCGGTGAGCGTCGAGGAACGGTTGCGGGCGGCGTTGTCGGCGCGTGAGGTGTTGCTGGTTGTCGACAACTGCGAGCACGTGATCGACGAGGCCGCGCGGGTGCTCGGCGGGATTCTCTCCGCGTGCCCGGACGTGCGGGTGCTCGCGACGAGCCGGGAACCGCTGGGCATCACCGGTGAGACGTTGAGCCCGGTCGCCGCGCTGGACTCCGAGGCCGCCGTCCGGTTGTTCCGGGACCGCGCGCAGGCCGTGAAGCCCGGGTTCAGTGCTGATCAGGACGTCATCGCGGACGTGTGCCGGCGGTTGGACGGGATCGCGCTGGCCATCGAACTCGCCGCGGCGCGGGTGCGGTCGTTGCCCATCGCCGAGATCGCGGCGCGGCTCGATGACCGGTTTCGGTTGCTGTCTCGCGGCAGCCGTACCGCGGCGCCCAGGCATCGCACCTTGCACGCGGTCGTCGAGTGGAGCTGGGACCTGCTCACCGAGGCCGAACGTGACCTGGCCGCGCGGTTCACCGTGTTCTCCGGGGGCGCCGGCCTGGATGCGGTTCTGGACGTCGCCGGTTCGAACAACACTGGGTCCGATGTGGACACTCTGAGTTCGTTGGTGGACAAGTCACTCGTCGAGGTGATCGAGGACCGCTACCGGATGCTCGACACCATCCGCGCGTTCTGCGCGGGGCACGCGCCGGATCTGCGGGAACGGCACGCCCGCTGGTTCCTCGCCCGCGCGCAGGACGCCGAACCGCACCTGCGCGCGCACGACCAGATCCAGTGGCTGCACACCCTCGGCGCCGACCACGACAACCTCACCGCCGCCGTCGCCTGGGCCACCGCCCACGACATCGATCTCGCGCTGGAACTCGTCGCCGCCCTCGCGACCTACTACTGGTTCCGGGGTCTGCGCACCGAGGCCGCCCGGCAGGCCGACGCCGTGCTGCACGCGTGCGGCGAGACCCCTCCGGCGGGACGCGCGCAGGAGTACGCGATGTGCCTGCTCATCGCGTGGCCGGTGGCGACCGGTGACCAGTCCGCGCGGCAACGCCAGGCCGACGCGCTGATGGCCGAGCTGGACGGACCACCGCGGTTCCCGATCCTGACGATGATGTGGGGCATGGCGCTGGGTGCGCCGGAGACGGAGTCGCAGTCCTGGCACCGCAGGCACCGTCTCGTCGGCACCGATCCGTGGACCAGCGCGCTGTCACTCGTGGGCGAAGGCCTGGTGGCCTGGCAGCAGGCCGACCCCGCTCGGGCGACGGAACTGCTGCGCCAGGGCGCCGACGGGTTCGAACGGGCGGGTGACCGGTGGGGCCTGGCGCTCGCGGTCAACCAGCTCGCTGAACTCGCCCTCTCGGCCGGTGACACGCAGGGCGCGTTGACGCACATCGAACGTGCCCGCGGTCTGCTGGAGGAGCTCGGTGCGACCGAGGACTCCGCCGAGGTCATCGTCAACCGCGCCAGGGCACGGCTGCACAGCGGAGACCCGGCCGGGGCACGGGCCGACTACGCCGAGGCGCTCGTCGTGGCCCGCCGTGCCGGTGCACCGCTCGTGGAGGCCAACTGCCACGTCGGCCTCGCCGAACTCGCCCGCCTCGACGGGGACTTCGATGTCGCGTGGGACGAGTGCGAGCGGGCGTGGGAGCTGTGTCCCGGCGGCTGGTACGGGCCGGACGAGATGCGCTGCCACATCGCGCTCGAACGCGGACGCATCGCCGGTGCGGCAGGCGACCTCGGTCAGGCCCGCCGGTACTTCGACGAGGCGCTCACGCGGGCAGTGGGACAGCGCAACCGCGTAACCGAGAGCGCCGTGCGCGCGGAACTCGCCGCCCTAGCCGGGACCTGACCCGCCGCCACCACAACCACGGCGGCAGCCGGTGGTGGGCGATGAACGTCCACAGGTCGTCCTCCGCCACGTCGTTGGGATGGCGGCGCAGCACCTCCAGGCACTCCCGCGACACCACCCCGTGCATCCGGGCCACGTGCGCCAGGGCCGTGGCGCCGTGCTGGCGGACCTCGATGCGGTTGTGGTCCAACGCGCGTGCGACGCGGTGCAGCGTCACCCACGGGTCCGGATAGGACAGGGCCAGGCCGATCACCGAGATGCCGACCATGTCCTCGCCGCGGTCGAACGCCGCGTCGACGTCCTCCGGCCGGTCGGTGCCCATCAACGCCGAATAGCTGCGCCAGTCCATGCCATCCCCACGCATCGCCCGGTCCAGCAGGAAACGTTGCCTGCCATCGGAACGCTCCCCCGTGCGTTCCCAGTCCGCGGCTAAGTAGCGCCACACCGCCGCGGTGTCGGCGCGTGAGGTCGAGGCCAGGATCCGGCACAGCGCGAGCACGTGCTCCGGTTCGCTGGCCTCGGCGAGTTCGCCCAGCACTCCTGGCGGGCGGCCCAGGTCGTTCCACGCCAGCCAGGCCAGCGTCGGTACGTCGTCCACAGCGACCCAGCCGCCGGCCCCGCCCCGCCCGATTTCGGCAGGTGTCAGCGAGGCCCGCAGGCGGGCGTGTTCGATCGGGATCACGTCAGACCTGAGGCACCGCGCGCACAAGTGCGCGGGTGTAGTCATGAGCGGGGTTGAGCAGCACTTGTTCCACCGAGCCTTGTTCCACGATCTTCCCCTGATGCATCACCGCGACCCGGTCGGCGATCTGCCACGCCAGCCCGAGGTCGTGCGTGATGATCAATGAAGCAAGGCCCAGCTCACGCCGCAACCGGAGCAGCAACGCCACGACCTCCCCACGCACCGAGGCGTCGAGCGAGGCGACGGGTTCGTCGGCCACCAGCAGACGGGGTTCCAGCACCAGTGCGCCGGCGATCACCACCCGCTGCTGCTGACCCCCGGACAGCTCGTGCGGCAGGGACTCCAGATAGAGGTTCGCGGGACGCAGCTCCGCTCGCTCCACAGCGGCCGTGACCAGGGATTCCTCGTCGCCGGGAATGCCGTGGACCCGCAGTCCTTCTGCCACCGCGTCGAGCACCGTGTGGCGGGGGTTCAGGGCGCTCGCGGGGTCCTGCAGGACCAGCTGCACCTGGCGGCGGAAGGCCTTGAGCCCCTTGCCGTTGCGGGGCACCTCGGCGCCGTCGAAGATCACCCGACCGGAGGACGGTTTCCGCAGTCCCATTATGGTACGAGCCAGTGTCGTTTTGCCGGAGCCGGACTGCCCGACCAGCGCCACGATCTCGCCCCGCCCGATCGTCAGGTCCACCCCGTCGACCGCGCGCGTCCGGCCGTAGTCCACCGTCAGATCCCGCACCTCCAGCAGGGGCCGCGGGCCGGCCTCGGCGTCCGCGGGCTGGTCATCCACCTGGTGGTCTGTCGGCTGATGGTCTGCCGGCTGGGTCCAGCGGTGCGCGAGGTCGCCGATCACCGGGAACGCCGCCGTCAGCGCCGCCGTGTGCGAATGCCGCGGGTTCGCGATCACCTCCCGCGTGCTGCCCCGCTCGACCAGCTCCCCGCGATGCATCACCGCCAGGTCGTCACACGTCTCGGCGAGCACCGACAGGTCGTGGCTGATCATCATCAACCCGAGGTCCTGCTCGGCCACCAGGCGTTTCATCAGCCGCAGCACCTGGGCCTGCACGATCACGTCCAGCGCCGTCGTCGGCTCATCGGCGATGACCAGCCGAGGCCCGCACGCCAGCGCCATCGCGATCATCACCCGCTGCTTCTGCCCGCCCGACAGCTCGTGCGGATACGCCCGCGCCTTGTCGTGTGGCAGCTCGACCTGCTCCAGCAGCTCCCGGACGCTGCCTTTCGTGCCGTGCAGCCGCATCGGCTCGGCGATCTGGTCACCGACGCGCTGCACGGGGTTGAGCGAGTGCATCGCGCCCTGGAACACGATCGACGCCGACGCCCACCGCACCGCCCGCAACGCGCCCCACGACATCGTCCGCACGTCGGCGCCGTCGAGCAGGATCTCGCCGTGCACCTGCGCGGTCCTGGGCAGCAACCGCAGCACCGACATCGCCACCGTCGACTTGCCCGACCCCGACTCGCCCGCCAGCCCCAGCGTCTGGCCGGGCCGCAGGATCAGGTTCACGTCGTTGACCACGCGCTTGGGTCCGTAATGGACGGACAGGTTCTTCAGTTCCAGGCCGGTGTTCGTCATGTGGGCGTTACCTCTTCGGTGTCACAACGGCTTCGAGCGCCCGCCCGACGAGCGTGAACGCCAGCACCACCACCACGATCGCGAGCCCCGGCGGCAACAGGAACCACCACGCCCGCTGCGGCACCGCCCCGTGCAGCTGCGCCTGGTGCAACATCGCGCCCCACGAGATCCGCGTCGGATCACCCAGCCCGAGGAACGCCAGCGTCGACTCCGCCACGATCGCCGACGCCACCGCCAGCGTCGCGTTCACCAGCACCAGCGGCACCACCGACGGCAACACGTGCCGCCCGATCACATGCCCGTGCCCGCCACCCAACGCCCGCGCGCGCTCCACGAACGGCCGCGCCTCGATCGTCAACGTCTGCGCCCGCACCATCCGCGCCGTCGACGGCCAGCTCGTCAACCCGATCGCCAGCACGATCGTGCCCAAGCCCCGCGGCAGCACCGTCGACAACGCGATCGCCAGCACCAACGCCGGCAACACCAGGAAGAAGTCGGTCACCCGCAACAACGCACCCGCCGCCAGCCCACCGAAATGCCCGCTCACGATCCCGACGAGCGTGCCGATGCCCACCGCCAGCACCGCCGCGGTCAACCCGACGAACAACGACGTCCCCGCGCCCTCCACCACCAGCAACGCCACCGACCGCCCGGTGTGGTCGGTCCCCAGCCAATGCCCGGCACCCGGCGCCTGCCACGGCGCATCGGTCACCCGCGTCACGTCCAACGCGTCCGCGGGGATCAGCAACGGCGCGACCACCGCGACAACCGCGGCCACGGCCAGCACCACCGCGCCCGCCACCCCCGCCCGCTGCGCGAGAAACCGGTCCAGGCCGCCGTCGCCACGACCAGTACGACGGCTCGGACCGGACCACCGCGTGCTGAACATGCTCATGCCGCCGTCACCTCGCCACCGGCACCGCCAGCCGAAGAAACGCCGGCCCGGCCGACCCAGCGCATGCCTGCCAAGGTCAGTCCACCGGCACGATCAGCCGCGCCCAACCCGTCCGCACGCCACCGCGACCTCGGTGCTGCGCCCCTGTCCGTGCCGCCGGCAGCGCGCGAGGAGGAGCCACCTGGGCTTGCCTGGCGTGCCGTGAACCCACGCATCCCGTCGTCATCACTGCGGTCAGCGCGGCACCGCGACCAGCCCGGCCGCCCGCTCACGCTCTCACCACGATCAGCCGCACCCCAGCCGGTCGTACACCCGTCAGTCGCGCTTGGCTCTGCCGCACTCGACCAACCTGGCCGCCCGCCCACGCTGCCGCCACGATCGCCCGCGCCCGACCCAGCCGCATCCGGATCTACCGCACCCGACCAGCCCGGCCGGCCGATCACGCTGCCACCACGATCACCGGCGCCCGACCCTGCCGCGCCCGACCCTGCCGCGCCCGACCCTGCCGCGCCCGACCCTGCCGCGCCCCAGACACGCGTTTCGCCGCTACCAGTCTCGCCGTCACCGCGACCGCACCCCGTCCTGCCCGCGCCGCGTGCGCTGACCCCGCTCATACGACCTTCACCCGTGGATCCAGGACCCCGTGCAGCAGGTCGGCGAACAGGTTCATCACCACGACCGCGCCCGCCGTCACCACCAGCAGCCCCTGCAGCAGGAAGTAGTCCGGGCCGGTCAGCGCGTCGTAGAACAGCAACCCCAGCCCCGGCCAGGAGAACACCGTCTCCGTCGTGATCGCCCCCGCCACCACCAACCCGAACCGCAGGAACACCAACGTGATCGCCGGCAGCACGGCGTTCGGCACGGCGTGACGGCGGCGCACCAAGTCGTCGCGCAGGCCCTTCGCCCGCGCCGTCGTCAGGTACGGGGCGTGCATCTCCTCCAGCAACGACGACCGCATCACCAGCATGTACTCCGCGCACACCACCGCCACCAGCGTGATCGACGGCAGCACCAGGTGATGGCCGACGTCCAGGGCCTGTGAGACGAAGTCCGGTGCCGTGTCGGTGTCGCGCATGCCCCGCGACGGGAACAGGTCGCCCGTCGCCATCATCAGCAGCATGCCGAGCCAGAACGTCGGCACCGCCCACAACGTCAGCGACACCCCGGTCGTGGCCTTGTCGAACGCCGAGTCGCGTCCCCACGCCGCCTTGATCCCCAGCCACAGCCCGATCGCGACCGCGATCAGCGTCGACGTGCCGACCAGCAGCAGTGTCGGGCCCAGGCGTTCCAGGATCACGTCGGCCACGGGGCGCCGGAACGTGAACGACGTCCCCAGATCGCCCTGCAGCAGCGAGGTGAAGTAGCCCCAGAACTGTTCGTGCAGCGGACGGTCCAGGCCGAACTGCGTGCGCAGTTCGGCCTGCATCGCCGCCGTCGTCGGCCGGCCGCGCGTCATCGAGACGACCGGGTCGCCGGGCACCACCCTGAACAGGAAGAAGCCCAGCACCGCCACCATCACGAGGCTGAGCGCGGCACCACCGATCCGACCGGCGAGGCGCACCTACTCGCGCTCCCCGGCCGTGGCGTTGCGCCGGCGCGCGTAGAACACGCTCACCAGCACCAGACCGGCGATCACCGCGCCGCCCAGCACCAGACCCGGCCACCTGCTGCCAGAGGACTGCGCGGCCCGGCCGGCGGGTTCGGCGCCGTAGTAGCCCCACATACCGTTCTGCGCCATGATCACGCCGCCCTGCGCGGGCTGGGTCGTGAACTTCGCGAAGTGGTCGGACCGGTAGCCCTCCAGCGCGTTCTCGTAGGCCAGCACCACCGCGGGCACCTGGTCGTAGAACCGCGCCTGCATCTGCTTCACGATCTCGACCCGCTTGCCCTCGTCGAACTCCGAGAGCTGCTGCGCGTAGAGCTTGTCGTAGGTCTCGTCGCAGAAGTAGGCGTCGGTGGTGCCGCCCTTGCCGTCCGAGCCCGGCCGTTGCGCGCAGGTGTGCAGGCCCAGGATGAAGTCCGGGTCCACGTTCGTCGCCCAGCCGGAGAACGCCAGGTCGTAGGTCGCCGCCGTGGTCGCCTCGTTGAGCTGGTTGTCCGACACCAGCCGCACGTCCAGCGGGATGCCGATGTCGTTCATCGACCGCTTCAGGTACTCCGACGCCTGCTCGTCGTAGGCCCGGCCGGCGCGACCGATCAGCCTGAGCGGGAACCGCGTGCCGTCGGCCTTGCGCGGGAAACCGGCGGCGTCGAGGGCGGCGTTCGCGGCGGCGGGGTCGAACTTGCGCTGCTCGGACTCGCCCGGCTGCCAGTGCCACTTGCCGAACACCGGCGGCACCAGCCCGGCACCCTTCTCCGCGTACCCGAGGTTCACCCGCTTCACCAGCGAGTCCAGGTCCAGAGCCTGCGCGATGGCACGCCGCACCCGCACGTCCCTGAGCGCCGGGCTGCCGTCACCGACCGGCTCCCCGGTCCTGGTCTGCGCGCCGGGGTTGATCAGCAGCTCGGTGAAGCGGCGGCCCTGCGCTTTGTTGCGCGTCACGCCGGCCTTGCCGGCCAGCGAGTCGAACTGGGCCGGTGCCATCCGGTTGACCAGGTCGACCTCGCCCTTGGCCAGCGCCTGGACCGCGGCGTCGGAGTTCTGGAAGTACACGAAGTGCAGCTCGTCGTACTTCGCCGCGCCGCGCCAGTAGTTCTTGTTGGCCTTGAGCTTGATGAACTGCCCGGCCACGTGCTCGGTCAGCACGAACGGACCCGAGCCCACCACCGGCATCTGCTCGTTGGTGTAGTCCTTGACGCTGGGGACCTTCTCCCACACGTGCTTGGGCACGATCGGGATGTCCAGCGCCAGCATCGTCACCTGAGGCGCCTTGGTCCTGATCACCACGGTCTTGTCGTCGGACGCGGTGACCGACTCGAAGTTGGTGACGAAGCTGCCGTTCGCGGTCCGCGCGACCTCGTCGGTCAGCATCAGGTTGTAGGTGAACGCGACGTCGCGTGCCGTGATCGGCTGCCCGTCGGACCACTTCTTGCCCTCGGGGACGGTGAACGTCCAGGTGAGCTTGTCGGCTGATGGTTCCCATCTGTTCGCGAGGCCGTCGGTGACCCGCTGGTCGTCGGCCGCGTACGCCGTCAGGTAGTCGTACATCAACCGGCCGATCTCGGTGCTCGACTGGAACACCGCGAGGAACGGGTTCAACGTGTCGATCTGCTGCACGATCGCGACCTTGAGGATCACCGGCGCCTGCTCCTGAGCTGTCGCAGGAGGTGCCGACAACCCCAGTGTCGTTGCTATTGCAAGCAACGCGCACACCTTCACCCGCACGAAATACCCCTCTTCCCCAGCAGCCCACCGCTACGTTACCGAGATGTGCGGATCATGATCTCGGCGGACATGGAAGGCGCCACCGGAGTCACCTGGACCGGGGACGTCGTCCCAGGTACCGAGCAGTGGCAACGGATGCGGCGCTTGTTCACAGATGACGTCAACGCGTGCGTGGCGGGCCTGGTCGCGGGCGGCGCGGACGACGTGCTCGTCAACGAAGCGCATTCCTCCCAGCGCAACCTGCTGCTCGAAGACCTCCACACCTCGGCGCGCCTGCTCACCGGCCGGCACAAACCGCTGTCGATGATGCAGGGCGTCGACTCCGGCGTGGACGGCGTCGTCTTCCTCGGCTACCACACCGGCGCGGGCTCTCCCGGCGTCCTCGCGCACACCTACCTCGAGAACTCCATCACCGGCGTGTGGCTCGACGGTGTGCACGCCTCGGAGGGCCGCCTCAACGCCGCGCTGGCCGCCGAACACGGTGTGCCCGTGCTGCTGGTCACCGGCGACGACCTGACCTGTGCCGATGCCGCGGACTACGCGCCCGGCGCCCGATCGGTCGCGGTCAAGGAATGCGTGTCGCGCTATGCGGCCGTGTGCCTGCCACCCGCCGTGGCGCACTCACAGATCACCGAGGCCGCCACCGCCGCGATGGCGTCCGCCGGGCGTTCCAGCGGTGCCGTGTCAGCACATCGGATCGAGATCGAGTTCGACGCCACGCACCTCGCCGACGCCGCGGCGGTCGTGCCGACCGTGGAGCTGATCGGGACGCGCCGCGTCGGGTTCGACGCCGTGTCGATGACCGACGCGATGAAGGCCTTCAAGATCGTCACGCACGTCGCGGCCGGGGCGATCGAGGGCATCTACGGCTGAACCACCGATCGACACGTTCGGAGGGCAGCGCGGGGCTGTGGGAATTCCACGTGACGCGTCCGGATACGGTGGCGCCATGACGCTGGACGTGGCGCAGCTGTGCGCGCGGCTCATCCGCTTCGACACGACCAACCGCGGAGGCGGCGACAGCGCCGGCGAGCGTGAGGCCGCCGAGCACGTGGCCGCGATCCTGCAGGACAACGGCGTGCCACCCACGTTGCTCGAACCCGCGCCGCAGCGCACCAACGTCCTCGCGCGCATCCACGGCACCGACCCCACGCTGCCGGCCGTGCTGGTCCAGTCGCACCTCGACGTCGTGCCCGCCGACCCCGCCGAGTGGAGCTTCGACCCGTTCGCCGGCGAGATCCGCGACGGGTTCGTGTGCGGGCGCGGCGCGGTGGACATGAAGGACATGGCCGCGATGACGCTCGCCGTGGTCAACCGCTGGCACACCGAGGGTCGCCGGCCGCGCCGCGATGTTGTCCTGGCGTTCGTCGCCGACGAGGAGGACCAGGGCAAGTACGGCGCCCACTGGCTGGTCGAGCACCACACCGGGTACTTCGCCGGGGTCGAGGCGGCGATCAGCGAGTCCGGCGCGTTCTCCTTCGACGTCGACGGCACCCGCCTCTACCCGGTCGGGACGGCTGAGCGCGGCACATCGCACATGAAGCTCACCGCCGTCGGCCGCGCCGGGCACGGGTCGCGGCGCAACCCGCAGAACGCGGTGACCGCGCTGGTCACGTCACTGGCCCGGATCGCCGCGCACGAGCACCCCGTCCGCCTCACGCCGACGGTGGAGGCGTTCCTGGTGGGCGCGGGCAAGGCGCTGGGGATCGAGGTCGACCTGGACGACGTCGACGGCACGATCGCCCGGCTCGGGCCCGCGGCGAAGCTGGTGGAGAACACCGTGCGGTGCTCGACCACGCCGACGATGCTGCAGGCCGGGTACAAGGTCAACGTCATCCCCGGCACCGCGACCGCGCAGCTCGACGTGCGGACGCTGCCCGGCACCGTCGACGAGCTCGTCACGACCATCGACTCGTTGCTCGAAGAGGGCGTGACCCGCGAGTTCCTCGAACACCAGCCGCCGGTCGAAGCACCGGTGGACACCGCGTGGTTCGCGTCGATGGCCGAGGCGCTGCGCGACGAGGACCCGTCCGGGGTCGTCGTGCCGTACTGCCTGGGCGGCGGCACGGACGCCAAGGCGTTCAGCCAGCTCGGCATCCAGTGCTACGGCTTCTCGCCGTTGCTGCTGCCCACCGGCTTCGACTACCGCTCCATGGCCCACGGCGTCGACGAACGCGTCCCGGTCGCGGGCCTCGAGTTCGGTGTCCGGGTCCTAGACCGATTCCTGTCGAGCTGACCGCTGCTCGATCAGCTCCTGCACCGGGCTGGGCAACGTCGTCTCGAAGTCGATCAGCTTCGCCCACGTCGGCGTGACCACGATCCGGACCATGCCGTCGGCGTAGAGCGAGTGGACCTCGCGCTCCCACACCACCCGCTGCTCCGGCGTCATCTCGTAGCTGCCGTTCATCTGCAGGTACTCGAACGGGATGCCGTCGGTGTAGTCGAGCTCGACCGTGCCGCGGATCAGCAGGATCTTCGGCGGATGCACCTCGGTGTCGATCGTCAGCGCCACCGCCGGGTTCGCCTTCAGCGAGTGCAACTTCGGCGCGTTCTTCGAGGTGCACAGGACCAGCTGCTCGCCGTTCCAGTGAAACGCGATCGGGATCGAGCGCGGCGTGCCGTCCTTGGCCACGTACGCCATCCGCGTCAGGTCGCGGGCCAGCAGCTCCTGGCTCAGCGGCCGGCCCAGCACCTCGGTGACCTCGTTCTGCTGCATCTGCTTCGTCGTCATGCCCCAGGGACGGAGCCGCTCAGGCGTTCTCGACACGCTCGCCGAAGATTTTCAGCGAGATTTTCGGGGAGACTGCTCAGCGGGGCGGCAAGGGCAGCGGAACCGCGGGCAGACCGTCGATGCTCGCCTTGTTGTAGTCCTTCTTGTCGGTGTACTCGCGGAACTCCTCGTCGGTCTTGCGGCCGAAGTAGTCCGCGTGCAGCGTCCGCTCCGAGCGGTAGTCCATGAACGGCACCGCGAACCCGCACGTGTCGCTGATCAGCTCGGCCGTCACCACGACCACCGCCCGCAGCGCCGGCCCGTCCGCCTCACCGAACCCCTCGACGAGATCCGCGAAACGCGGGTCGTCGCGGAACACCGGCTCACCACGGCCGTGCACGCGCACGATGTTCGGCGGCCCGTCGAACGCACACCACATCAACGTGATGCGGCCGTTCTCCCGCAGATGCGCGATCGTCTCGGCGTGGCTGCCACCGAAGTCGAGGTAGGCGATCGTGCGGTCGTCGAGGATCCGCAGCGTGCCCTGCCTGCCCTTGGGCGACAGGTTCACGTGACCGTCGCCGGCGAGCGGGGCGCTGGCCACGAAGAACACCTTCTGGTTCTCGATGAACTCCCACAGCCGCGGCTCGATGCGCTCGTATTCCTTACCCATGCTCAGCAGTATCGATCGCCTCGCCCGTCCCTGTCAGCGGACTTCCCAGGTCGTGAGCGATCACGCACTACTCCGGCAGCAGCGCGTGCGCCTGCGGAGTCCGCTTGTAGAGCACGAACCGGCCGTCGCGGCGCTTGGTGACCAGGCCGACGCGGTGCATCGCGCTGAGGTGGTAGGAGATCGTTCCCGGGGTGTAGCCGAGCCGCCGCGCGAGGTCCGTGGTCGAGCGGGCCTGCTCGAGTTCGGCGAGCAGCAACGCGCGGGCGTCCCCGATCACCGCGCCCAGGTCCCTGCCGTGCCGGGGTGACCCGGTGCCGACCTGGTGCGGGGGAAGGTAGAGCACCGCGTCGTCCGGGCCCTGCACGAGCAGGTCGGGCCAGGACAGCACGCTCGGCGCGAGCACCAGGTCGCGGCCGGAGAAGTCGTGCTCGCCGGTGAACAGCGAGTCGACCACGATCGCGCCGCCGGTCCAGGTCAGCTTCGGGTGGGCGGTGTTGAGCAGCCGCGCCAGACCGTGTGTCCGCAGCGTCGTCACCCGCGCGGCGATGTCCTGGTCGATCACCGACTGCAGCGTCGGCCACAGCTCTGCCAGGGAGTGCGTCCAGAACCGGAACAGGCCCGAAGCGAGCCGTTTCGGTGCTGCTCCCGATTCCAGCGCCCGGCGAATCGGAACGGGCGCGCACCGGCCCCAGGTCAGGTCGATCGCCTCGCCGAGCTGGAATTCGAGCACGTCCTGACCCGTGGCTTCCACCGCGGCGATTTGTTCGTCGAGCAGTTCCGCAGGGCGGGTGGCGGAACCGGGCTGCGGTGTCACGAAGTCCGGCACGTAGGTCGCCCCGGACGGCGGTATCAGCCCGGCCAGCAGGGCCACGTCGGGATGGGTCAGCGCGGAGCGCGCCGAGGGGCCGGGATCACCGAAAACAGGGTGCCGGCGGCCGGTCGCGGCGATCTTGAGCCAGGACATCACCTCGTTCGCCGGCGAGAACGAGAACCGGACCCTGGCGACTGTGTCCGCGTCCACGCGCAGCGTGATCATGACCCCGGAAACTAGCAACGATTCGAACTGTTTCAAATCCTTTCGCCGGTCCTGGGCCGCTGCGCTGAACTGTGCTGGTCGGCCGAGGGGGCGGACACCACCGCAAGCGAGGGGAAAATGATGATCCGGCACAAGAAAGCAGGCGCCGTCGCACTGGCATCGAGTCTGCTGATGCTGCTGTCGCTGGCCCAGCCCGCCTCGGCGGCCGTGCGCGGCTGGGTGGTGTCGCCGGCCTACCCCTACCCGGGCAACTGGCACTGCACCGAGAACTACTTCCCGCCGTCCTCACCGAAGGGCGCGATCGACGTCTGCGTGATCAACTCCCACAACGGCGTCGAGCCGGTCTACAAGGCCGTGCTGGTCGTGTGGAACCTCGGCAACACCGGCTTCCAGATGAGCGCCACGAAGATCAACCTGTGGGCCGGGCCCGCCACGTCAGCCCAGGTCGCCGATGACGGCTGCACCGACAGCGGTCTGTCGGCCGACCGCTACGCCGGCTGTTACGGCACCGCCGTGACGCGCTCCACGGTGTGCAACATCAAGCCCAACGCCAACTCGGTCACCGCTGCCGGCGCCATCAACATCCCGGCCCTGAGCTCCAGCCGGATCACCAGGCAGAGCAAGACGATCCCGGTGAGCTGCTGACAGCTCCACCCGACGGTGTGCCCGGGACGGCGAGGGGGCCGTCCCGGGCACACGCACGCTCACGCCTGGCCCGACGCCTCCCGCGCGGCCTGCTCCACCCGTGCCCGGTAGGCCGGCCAGTCCTGGTCCGGCAGGTTCGACACGTTCTGGCGCAATCCGGCCTCACCGTCGATGTCCTCGCGCAGGATGTCCATGTGCCCTGCGTGCCGGTTCGTCTCCGCGATCATGTGCACCAGCAGCAGGTGCAGCGTCACGTAACGGCGTTCCTCCGGCCACCACGGCACCACCCCCGGCGCGTCCAGCGGCAGCTCCGCGATCACCGTGTCCGCGAACTCCGTGACACGCTCGTACAGCGCCAGGATCTCCTCACGCGACTCGGCCGCGGTGGCGAACATGTCCGCGTTCGGATCGGTGTCGTTCTCGATCTGCTCCATCCACGGCAGCTTCTCGCCGAACTCGCGGCCCATGCACGCGCCGAAGTACCCCTGCTCGGTGGTGGCCAGGTGCTTGACCAGGCCCAGCAGGTTCGTGGCGGTCGGCGTCAACGGCCGGCGCACGTCGTACTCCGACAACCCGTCGAGCTTCCAGCGCACCGTCGCCCTGGCCGCGTTCAGGTAGTGGTGCAGGTCGGTTTTCGGATCTGAGCCCATGCCGGTCAGCCTGGCAGGGCCCGGCTCGAGGCGACGGCGATTTCCTCCAGACGAGCGTGATGCCCGGCCCACCACCCCTCGGGCACCGCGGGCATGTTCGAGTTGCCGTCCTGCATGCCGACCGCGCCGTCGATCAGCTCCCGCACCACGTCCGCGTGCCCGGCGTGCCGGTGCAGCTCGATCGACACCTGCACCAGCACCTGCCGCAACGTCACCTCCCGCCGCCCCGGCGACCACCACGTCACCACCCCCGGCGCGTCCACCGGCAACGCCGCGATCGTCGCGTCGGCGAACTCCCGCACCCGCGCGTAGAAATCCACCACCGACGCACGCGACTCCTCCAACTCCGCATACATGTCCGACGCCGGCAACGCGTCCGCGGTCGACCACAGCGGAGGGTCGGGGAACGGCCGGTCGAACACCCGGCCGAAGTAGTTCAGCTCCACCCCGGCCGCGTGCTTCACCAGCCCCAGCAGGTTCGTGCCCGTCGGCGTCACCGGCCGCCGCACGTCGTACTCCGACAACCCGTCGAGCTTCCACAGCAACGCCGACCGCGCCGCCTCCAGGAACCGGTGCAGCAGCGCCTTCTCGTCGATGAGATCCACGAGAAACAGCGTCTCAGACACCACCGACACTTTTGAGCACCAGCAGATCCAGGTGATCCACCACCGGCCCGCTCTCCACCGCGGCCGCCGCCAGCAACCGCGCCCGCCCCTGCTCGAACTCCTCCGCGGTCAGCGACCGCAGCAACGTGTCCGCCTCCCACCGCACCGTCGGCGCCTTGTCCGCCAACGACTCCGCCGTCACCTGCGGCACCGCCTCCAGCCGCTGCACCGCGAACCCCATCCCGTCCGCCACCTCGGCCACGGTCGGGAACCCGTCGAGCGCCCGCACCGCCGCGGGGAAGAACCGGAACAACCCGATGCCGCCATGCCGCTCACGGAACAACGACCGCAACACCACCACCCCTCCCGGCCGCAGCACCCGCCGCAACTCCACCCCGGCAGCGGCCAGATCCCGCACGTGATGCACCACCGTCGACATCCACACGACGTCCACCGACCCGTCCGGCAACGGAATCGCCGTCGCGTCCCCGGCGAGCATCGGCACCCCCGACGCCGACCGCATGTCCGGCGACGGCTCCACCGCCACGACCTCCACGTCCGGGAACCACTCGGCGAACGCCCGCACGAACAACCCGGTCCCCGCCCCCAGGTCGAGCACCGTGCTGCCCGGCACGAAATACGGTGCCACCGCGTCCCGCCACGACGACAACCCCGTCAGCGAAATCTCCCGGGCCACCCGGTACGAGGCGGCCTCCACAGCGTCATAGCGCGTCATCCCACCAGGTAAAGCCATACGGATGGCGGGATGACAGTGAGGCTTCACACGCACTAAACATTGCGGAGCCATGTCCCTGCCGTGGTACGAAAGGGTTGCCCTGCATGCGAAAGAGCCATCTCAGACCCCTGATCGGGGTCACCGTCGCCGCGAGCGTCGTGTTCGCCATGGGAGGCGTGCCCACCGGCGCAGCTCCCGGCGCTCAGGAAACGACGACGAACTACCAGGTCAGCAACGTTCGCACCGCTGAACAGCGCACCAAGGTCGCCAAGTCCGGTGCCGCGATCGACTCGGTCGAGGAGCACGGCATCGTCGTGATCACCGCGACCGAACGCGAGGTGAAGAGCCTCCGGGCCCAGGGCTTCGAGGTCGCCGAGCTGCCCAAGCGGATGGAGGCGAACTCCGAGATCGGGCCGTTCGACTTCCCCGCCGCGGACTCGAACTACCACAACTACGCCGAGATGACCGCGGAGATCAACGCCGCGGTCGCGGCCTACCCGAACATCCTGAGCAAGCAGGTCATCGGCAAGTCGTACGAGAACCGCGACATCATCGCGCTCAAGATCAGCGACAACGTCGGCGTCGACGAGAACGAGCCGGAGGTGCTGTTCACGCACCACCAGCACGCCCGTGAGCACCTCACCGTCGAGATGGCGCTGTACACGATCAAAGAGTTCACGACGAAGTACGGCTCCGAAGCGCGGCTCACCGACCTGGTGAACACCCGCGAGATCTGGGTCATCCCGGACGTCAACCCCGACGGCGGCGAGTACGACATCGCGACCGGCAGCTACCGGTCGTGGCGCAAGAACCGGCAGCCCAACGCCGGCTCGGCCAACGTCGGCACCGACCTCAACCGCAACTGGGGCTACAAGTGGGGCTGCTGCGGCGGTTCCTCGGGCAGCACCGGCTCCGACACCTACCGCGGGCCGAGCGCGGAGTCCGCGCCCGAGGTCAAGGTCGTGGCCGACTTCGTGCGCGGCCGCAACGTCGGTGGCAAGCAGCAGATCACCTCGTCGATCGACTTCCACACCTACAGCCAGCTCATCCTGTGGCCGTGGGGCTGGACCTACGACGACATCGCGCCCGGCCTGACCGAGGACCAGCGCAACACGTTCGCGACCATCGGCCAGTCCATGGCGCAGAGCAACGGCTACACGCCCGAGCAGTCCAGCGACCTGTACATCACCGACGGGTCGATCCCCGACTGGCTGTGGGGCGCGCAGGGCGTCTTCGCCTACACCTTCGAGATGTACCCCGGCAGCTCGGGCTCCGGCGGCGGCTTCTACCCGCCCGACGAGGTCATCCCGGCCCAGACCTCCCGCAACAAGGAGGCCGTGCTGCAACTGCTGGAACGCGCCGACTGCCCGTACGAGGCCATCGGCAAGGAACAGCAGTACTGCGGCGTCACCCAGCCGCCGGGCAAGTTCTTCGAGAACGCCGCGGACTTCCAGATCGCGGACAACGCCACGATCAACTCGCCGATCACGGTGTCCGAGGTGACCGGCAACGCGCCGGCCACCCTCAAGGTCGCGGTGGACATCAAGCACACCTACCAGGGCGACCTCAAGGTCGATCTGGTCGCGCCGGACGGCACCGTCTACGTCCTGCACAACCGCACCGGCGGCAGCACGGACAACATCAACACCACCTACACCGTCAACGCCTCCAGCGAGGTCGCCAACGGCGGCTGGCAGCTGCGGGTCAACGACAACGCGGCCCAGGACACCGGGTTCCTCGACAAGTGGAGCCTGCAGTTCTGAACCGTCTGAGATGAGCCGTCAGGGCGCCGGTACGCCGGCGCCCTGACGCTCGTAGTCCTCGACGTGCATCGAGTCGTGCAGACGGATGCCCTTCGAGTTGAGCTTGGCCAGCGGCCGCACCAGCCACGACGGCAGCGAGGTCACCAGTTGCATGCCGCGCACCAGGGCCGTCACACCCGCACGCGAGGTCGGGATCAGCGTCTTCGCCACGCCCAGCGCGAACGCCCTGCTGGCGTGCACCAGATCGCGCATCTCGTTCTCGTAGCGCGCGAACGCCGCCTCGTGGTCCGAACCCCGCGTCAGCTCGCCGGCCAGCACGTAGGCGCCCAGCACCGCGAGGCTCGTGCTGCCGCCGATGGCCGGACCAGGGCAGTACGCGGCGTCGCCGACCAGCGCCACCCGCCCGCGCGACCACGTGTCGGTCGTCAGCTGAGTGATCGAGTCGAAGTAGAACACCCGATCCTCGTCCAGGTAGCGCATCCACCCGTCGACCTCCGGGTGGAGCCCGGCGAACGCCTCCCGGAGCAGCTGCTTCTGCCTCTCCACGTCCCGGTGGTGGTACTCGAGCTCAGGTGAGCGGAACAGGAACACCGCCCGCGCGTCGTCGATGTGCTGTGCCCCGTACACCTGCGCGCTGCGCCCAGGCCCGATGTGGCCGCTCATCGCCCCCGGCACGCCCAGCTCCCGCGGCACCGACAACACCGCCAGATACGCGCCCACGAACGTCTTCGCGACCTCCCCGAACACCAGCCGCCGCACGTTCGAATGCAACCCGTCCGCCCCGATGACCAGGTCGAACCGTCGCGGCGTGCCCACCTCGAAGGTCACCGCACCGTCCTGGTCGACGGATGTGATCGAGTCGCCGAACACGTACTCGACGTCCTCACGCGTGGCGTCGTAGTAGATCTCGCTCAGGTCGTCGCGCATGACCTCGACGTGCCGGTCCGATGCCGCCGCGAAGATCTTCGTGACATCACCGCTGATCGGCTTGCGCGTCCCCTCGCGCAGGAACGTCAGCCGCGTGGTCCCGGTCGCCAGCGCCTCGATCCGCGGCAGCACACCCATCCGCTCGGAGATGTCCATCGCCGGCTTGAACAGGTCCACCGCGTGCCCGCCGGTCTTGCGCAGCACCGGCGACCGCTCGACCACCGTCACCCGGTGCCCGTACCGCGTGAGCCAGTAGGCCAGCACCGGCCCGGCAATGCTCGCCCCGGAAACAAGAACCTGCACGTCAAACCCCCTTACTTAACGGTCGGTAAGTAACCTTGCGGCGAGCCTACACCCGAACTGACCGACCGTTAAGTAAGATTCGGCGCGTGGCCTCCAACACCAAGCAGCGGATCCAGCAGACCGCCAGGGAGCTGTTCGCCACCAAGGGCGTGCAACAGACCAGCCTGCAGGAGATCGCCGACCGCCTCGGCATCACCAAACCCGCGCTCTACTACCACTTCGCCTCACGCGACGACCTGATCCGCAGCATCGTCACCCCCCTGCTCGACGACGGCGAAACCTTCCTCGCCCGCATGGAAGAACGCGAGGACGTGCCACCCCTCGAACTCATCGAGGGCTTCTTCGACTTTCACCACCGCCACCGCGCCGACATGCTCCTGCTGCTCTCCGAACTGACCACCCTCGCCGAACTGGGCCTGATCGACGTAGTACTCGCCTGGCGCGCCCGCCTCACCCACCTCGTCTACGGCCCCACCCCGACCCTGGAACAACAGGCCCGCGCCGTGCTGGCGTTCGGCGGCATGCAGGACTGCACCATGCAGTTCCCGGACGCACCCTTCGACGAACTGCGCGCCGCGACGGTGACCGCCGCGAGCGCCGCACTGGGCATCGAGCCGCTCAGGACACCCTGAGGTCTTTGACCTCCCACCGGCTGAAGGTCACGCCGGTGATCGCCGCCAGGTCGTCGAGCAATTGCCGCAGAACGACGTTCGCCACTCGCGCCGACTTCTCCTCCAGTACGTCCTTGCAGAGTCGATCGAGCCACCCCTGGATGGTTGAGCACTCGACGTCGTCCGCGTCGGACAGCGTTTTCTCGAGCGCGACCAGGAGGGCGTGGTCGCGGTTGAGCATCATCCTGGGTCGCTCGGTGGCGCCGACCTCGTGGCGCCGGCGAGCAAGGCCGACCTCGCGGCTGACACCGCGTCTGCGACCGGGCAGCGGAAGGCTCAGCGCGTCGCCGAACACCGACCCCTCGGACAGGCCGTAGTCCCCACGCAGCAACCACCAAAGCTGCCCATCCCGAATCTCTGGGAGGACTGTCTGGAAGTCTTCGTAGAGCTGGGCAGCCTCGTCGACCACCCGCACAGGGTCCTCGTTCGGCCAAGCCTGCTCGATCAACGACAGCTCACGTCGTGAGCTCGCGACCAGCCAGCTGTTCAATCCAGTTGTGCGCACAAAAGCAGGAAAGACCGCGTGTTTTGTCAGCAACTCGAGTACCACCGTGCGGCATCGGTCGGGATTGACGTCGCCCAGCAGCGCATGAGTTTCCTCCCCCGCACTGGAAACGGTGAGGACTGGACATTGCGTGCGATATACCAGCACTGCCGCCGACTCCAGTACTTCGCTCGACTGATAGTAGCCCTTGACGAGTCGTGGACTGTCGCTCCAACGGCTCCTGGGAAAGAGGTTGTCGAAGGTCGACAAAATCGCTCTGCGCTGGTCCTGGTCGGTTATGCAGCTCATTCGAACCTTTCTCATCAGGTCGGGAAGAAGCGAGGCGACCTGACAGTGGATGATCTTGTACAACTCCTTTCTGAGGTCCATGTCGATGTCGAGCTCGTTTCGTGAGGCTGCCACTGGCGCCTTTTCGCGCCTGAAGTTGACCGTCACATAGCATCCCTCCAGATCCAGGTCGTAGTTGGTGTAACTGCGCTTGGCAATTCGAATTCCGTCGACGCAGTACGTGATGGAGACGAAACCCAGAATCTTGTGTTCAGGCTTCTTCACGTACTTGCCCTGCCCTTTGTGCGGCCTCGGGTCGTGCAGGATCTCGATCTTGCAGTCGATCTCGTAGGCGCCGAGTCGGAGCCTTTCTGTGCCTTCCACTATCGACCAGCCGGCGCAGTACTCGACGTCGTTGGCGAGTACAGAAAAGGTCGACAACGACGACGGGACGCGCACGTCGGGGGTGACCACGACGTACGGAGGGAGATAAGCGAAGAGATCTGTCATCGCTTCTCGGAACTCTTTGAGTGTCATCGCATTCGTGAGTGTGATGCGAATTTCCGTGCCGACCGCACAATGGGCGAACTCCGTGTAGAACGGCTTGTCCGCGCCCGAGAAACGAATCGCGATGCCATGCGAGGGCAACATGTCGGCGGTGCGCGTGTACACCTCGAGCGACGAGGCGACGCTGAACACCGAAGCGAACCCGATCCCGAACCGCCCGAAGAACGCACTGGCATCAGCGCCCTCCGCCACCGACGTGTCGCGCCACCCCGACCGCCCCAGCACGGACAGCTGCGTCAGCACCTGCTGATAGGTCATGCCGATCCCGTTGTCACGGATCGTCACGTGATGCGGATCTTCGAACTCCACCTCCACCCGCGGCACGTAGTCGCGATCCCGCCGCCCCCCGAGCTCGACCGCGTCGATGCTGTTCTGCACCAGCTCTCGCAGCCACACGTGCGGCCTGTCCCCGTACAGGGCACGGCCCATCAGCAGCCGGGTGATCGGGCGGGGATCGACCCGCACCTCGTGCACCTGAAGGCTGCGGTCGCGCCAGTTCGGGGTGTCGAGCTCGAAGCTGATGGTGGGTGGGATCAGGTGCGATCGACGCCAGGCGTCCTCGAGTTCGGCGAAGTACCGGCGGACCATGTGGTGCGCGTCGGCGGTGATTCGGTAGCCGATGCGTTCGGTCACCGCGAGGTCGATGCGCACGCAGCCGTCGGAGCGGCCGTGCCGCACCTCGAGAACGTTCTTGCGTTGCACGACGTCGGACGGCAGTTCGGCGTCGACCAGGCCCGGGTTGTCCAGCAATTGCGCGAGCCGGGCCAAGCCCCACAGCAGGCTGAAGCACTGGGCGGTGGGGGTGGCGTTCATCCCCGCGACCTGCTTGAGCTTCTCGGGCTCGACCAGGCTGATCTGGCCGATCAGCCGCCGGATCGCTTCGAAGTCCTTCGCGTCGACCCCGGACATCGAGTCGACCAGCAGGTCCATGTCGCGCCGCAGCTGTGCGGCACTGCCGAACTCCGCCGCCGGATCCGCCTGTGCCTGGTGGTTGTGGATCACCGCGAGTTCCGCGAGCACGTACGCGAGGGCGACCTGGGCCGTGCTGCCGTACGCGGTGACCGGTGAGTGGACGTCGACGAGTTCGACGATCTGCCGGAAGACGTCCAGCGTGTGCAGGACGTCCACACCGCGTTCGTAGCGGATCGACACGGTTTCCCTGATCTCGTGGGCTGCGGACAACACCGCGGTCAGCCCGCGATCCGCCGGCGTCCGCGGCTCGGCCACAGGAGAGGTGAGGGCGTGTCGCAGCTTCTCCGTCTCGACGCCGGGCAACCAGAACCAGGCGTCTTCCGAGAAGGTCTTCTCCGTGACAACCGCCCTCGCGAACCGCGACGGCTCCAGCGAGGTCAGACCGGCGACGACGAGATCGGAATACACGTCGTGGGCGAGGACCAGGACGAGTTGGGCCTCGGGGGCGTGGGCGAGAGCTTGCCGGGCGAGTGCGGAGTTGAGCAGGCGCTTGACCCTGACCACCGCTTGGCCCGAGTACCCCATCGGAGAAAGGCCGACAGGACCGTGGGCGAAGGCGACGCGCAGCCGCAGCCAGTCCTCCGCACCCCGCGTCAGGTTGCGCTGGAAGAGCAAAGAGGCGAGCTTGCGGACGAACGCGTCGATCACCCTGTTCTCGGGCTCGGTGACCGGGATGAGTGCGAGCTCCTCGTCGCCGCGCTGGTCCTTGGACCACGACTCGCGGTGCAGGCCTGTCTCCTGTGCGGCCTGCTCCAGGAGATCGCTGAGTTCTCGCTGTACTTCGGACTGCTGGGCGTCATTGCCCCTGCTGTAACCCTCGACGTCGACCGCGAAGCACAGCTGCCGGGTGAACCTGTCGTTCATGGGCCGCAGTCTGGCGTTCACGACCTTTGCTCAACCGGGAAAAATCCCGCTTCTGCCGTCACTCTTTCAGGTGAGCGAAGCGGCGCAGTCCCGCCACGTCCACCACCGTCATGTCGCAGTACCCGTTGATGATCAGCTTCAGGTCGCGCAGCTGCCGCATCGCTCTGCGCACCGAGTCCTCCCTGGCGCCGATGAGCTGCCCCCACTCCCGTTGCGACAGGTCCACACCGACGGCGAGCCCGTGCTCGGTTCCGTGTCCGAAGCGGTCGGCGAGCTCGACGATCATGCGGGCCAGCCTCGTGGGCCCGTCGTACCGGATGTAGTCCTGCCGTTGCTGGTCAGCCTGCGACAACCGATCAACCAGCATCCTCCTGATCCCAGCCTCGGCGTGCGGCCTGCGCTCGAGGAAAGCGATGAACTCGTCGCGGCTGAGTTTCTGCACCGCGGTCGGCTTGCACGCCAACGCGGTCGCCGTACGCGGTTCCTCGGACAGCGCCGCCATGTCTCCGATCAGATCGCCGCTCGTGCGAATGCCCAGCAGGCTCTCGTGCCCGTCCTCCGCGGTCATCACGATCTTCACGCAGGCGAGCTCGCTCGACCGGGCCGTCGTCAGCACCAGCACTGTGGTCTGGAGCGCTCCTTGACGCAGCAGCACCGTTCCCGCGGGAAACTCGAGCCGTCTGCCCAAAGACATGAGTTCCTGGCGGGTTCCGGCGTCGAGCCTGCTGACGAAGGTGCCAGGCGCCCAGGACATGGCTTCGACCATCGACCGAGCCTAGACGCGGGCCACGAACGGCCCGAGTGACACCGTTCGGCCTCTCCCGATCAACGCCCAGGTGGACGACCATCACGCGGGTGACCCTCCGCCACGCCTGGGTGCTGCCGCTGACACCTACCGCCGTCGTGCTGCTCATCGCGGTCGCTCTGATCCCGGTCACCGCCAGCGCCGACGAACGCGTGTGGCTGCTCGGCCTCCTGATCGCCGCCGCCCTGCTCGCCACCGCGACAGCCGCGGCGGCCATCCGAATCTCCGGCGAACCCACGACCAGGCCGTGGGCGATCGCCGCCGGCACCGGAACACTGACTGCGGCCACTCCGTTCGTGGTCAGCGCGATCCTCGGCGGCCCAACCAACGTGCTGATCGTGGTGCCGTGGCTGATCTTCGGCCTGGGTGCCGCGTACTGGCAGTTGCAGCTGTGCGAGGGAGCGCGATCACGGCCGCTGCACGCCGCCATAGGATTCGGCTACACCTTCGTCTTCACGGCAGTGACGCTGTTGTTCGCGGTGCTCGCGGCGCGGCTGATCGACTGATGAGAATCGGCTCTCAAAACCACTCTCAGTTGACCTGAGCGCGGGGTAGGGTCCGGCATCCGAATTACCACGCGGGGAGAGACATGCGCGCCGTCGAGATCAGACCTGGGGTCCGGATCCGCTGGGTGGAAGTGCCGGGTGCCGCGCCCGCCCGCGTGTACTTGCACGGCCTTGGCGCGTCGTCGGCGCCCTACTACGCCGAGGCGGTGGCGCATCCGCTGCTGGCCGGTCGCCGCAGCCTCATGATGGACATGCTCGGGTTCGGCATCAGCGACCGCCCGACCGGGTTCGCCTACTCGCTGGAGGGGCACGCCGACGCGCTGGCGGTGGCGCTGGCCAAGATCGGCCTGCGGCGCAGCGAGATCATCGGGCACAGCATGGGCGGCGCCGTGGCCATCGTGCTCGCCGCGCGGCATCCCGAGATGGTGCGCTCGCTCGTTCTGGTCGACCCGCACGTCGACCCCGCCTCGCCCTCGCTCGGCGCGCCCGGCAGCCGCGGGATCGCCGCCTACGGTGAGGCCGACTTCCTGTCCCACGGCTTCGACCGCGTGCTGCGCGACGTCGGGCCGCACTGGGCCGCCACCATGCGCATGGCGGGCCGTGAAGCCCTCTACCGCAGCGCTGTCGACCTGGTCCGCGGCACCTCGCCGACCATGCGGAAGCTGTTGCTGGAACTGGAGATCCCGCGCGTCTTCCTGCACCCCGAGGAAGCACCGCCGCGTGGCGCCCGCGAGCTCACCGCGGCGGGTGTGCAGGTCATCTCCGTGCCGAACACCGGCCACAACATCATGATCGACAACGTCGAGGGCTTCGCTCGCGCGGTGGCCCAGCAGCGCCTGTCGGTCTAGCCGAGCTCACGGCCGATCGCGCCGGACAGCAGCTCACGCGCCCGTTGCAACGTCAGCGAGCCGCTGTGCCAGCGCTCGCTCACACCCTCGACCAGCGCGGTGAGACGCTCCGCGGCCGCTGCCGCGTCCACGTCCGGATTCGCTTGGCGGACAAGGGTTTCGACGTCGGCGTTCCAGGCGTCGGTGGCGGCCAGCAACGTCGAGCGCAGCTCCTCGTGGAACGCCGCACTCGCCCGCAGCTCACCCCACGCCACGCTGGTCTCCCGCACGTGCCCGGTGTCCTGCAGCTCGCCCAACAGCATCTGCTCAAGCTGCTCCCGCGGATCGTCCGACACAGCGCCGGACGTGTAGGTCCGCGCACGGTCGTTCACGTGCTCCAGCGCGGCCCGCAGAATCCCGGCGCGGTCCTTGAAGTGGTAGTAGATCAACGCCGTGGACACCCCGGCCTCGGCCGCGAGCTTCTCGACGCGCAACCCGCGCACACCGTCCTGCGCGATCACGCGCACCGCGGCCTCGAGCATCTGGGTCCTGCGCTCCGACACGTCCGTCCTCACCTGGGTTGCTGTTGGCCTGGTTCCTGTTGGGTCGTGCAGTGGATGCCGCCACCACCCGACGCGATGCCGTCGATGTTGATCTGCACCACCGTACGGCCGGGGAACAGCCGTTCCAACGTCGACTTCGCCGCCGCGTCCGCACGAACGTCACCGAACTCCGGCCCGATCACCGCACCGTTGCACACGTAGAAGTTGACGTACCCGCCGGCGAAGTCGGGATCCGACACCCGCACGGCCGACGGCGCTTCGAGCACCTCGACCCGCAACGGCCGGCCGTCGGCGTCCGTCGCGGCCCGGAGAATCTCCAGGTGGCGGCGCGTCACATCGTGGTCGAACGACTCGGGATCGTTGTCCAGCCCCGCCACCACCACACCGGGACCGGCGAACCGGGCGTAGAAGTCCGTGTGCCCGTCGGTGATGTCCTTCCCGGCGATGCCCGGCAGCCAGATCACCTTCCGGATCCCGAGCAGCCGTCCCAGCTCCTGCTCGACATCGGACTTCCGCCAGCCCCGATTGCGGTTGCCGTTGAGCACGCAGCTCTCGGTGATGATCGCCGTGCCCTCGCCGTCGACCTCCAGCGCACCACCCTCGAGCACCAGATCCGTCCGCACCCGCTCCACGCCCGCGCGTCCGGCCACGAACCCGGCGACCTTCGCGTCCCGGCGATGCTCCTGCTTGCCGCCCCAGCCGTTGAAGTTGAAGTCCACCGCCGCACCGCGCACGAACACCGGCCCGGTGTCCCGCATCCACAGGTCGTCGAGCTCCGCGGGCACCAGCTCCACACCGGACCCGGTCAGCGACCGGGCCAGTTCCAGATCCTCGGCCCGCACCAGCATCGACACCGGCTCGAACCGGCCGATCGTGGTCGCGATCCTCGCCAGATCCCGCTGGACCTGCGGCGCGAGGTCACGGCCCCAGATCCGCTCGTCGGCCACGAACGCCATCCACGTCCGCGCGTGGGGCTCACCCTCCTCGGGCATCAGCCATGTCCTGCCACCGGTGTCGTCCGTGCAGCCGGCGAGCAGACCGCTCATGGCAGCTGCCGCCGACTGCACGAAGGTGCGCCTGTTCATGACGCCACAGTATTCCTGACTGAAATTTCAGTCAAATCGTTCGAGCTGGTCAGCCCGCTGGACTCACGCCGCAGCCGCGCCGGCGCCCGCCAACCGGACCAATCAGCAGCGCCTGCTCGAGTAGGCGCTCCAGCCGTCCTCACCGAGCGACACGACGCCGAGCGCGCGCGTGCACTGGTTGATCGTGCTCGTGGCGTTCGACCACACCTCGCGCTGGTCGAGGCGGCCGATCACCTTGCCGTGGTTCTTGCCGTCGTCGGTCGTGACCGCGACGGTGACGTGGAACTGGTCGTACTTCGCGGCCCAGTCCGCCCACACGAAGACGTAACCCCAGTTCTTGCCACAGCCCGCGAACTGCTTCACCGAGGCGGCGGTCTGGCCGCCGGGGAACTTCACATACGCGGTCGACCCGATCTGCTGGGCCGTCACGCAACCCGGCGGCGTCTCTGCCTGCGCGACACCCGGCGCGAGCAGGGTCGCCAAAGCCGCGGCGATGATCAGCAATGCCTTCTTCATGATCGGCACTCTGGCAGCGGGTGCTGACACCGCCCTGACACTCGCTCAGCGGCGTCTGGCCGTCGCGGTCCAGTGCGAGGGGCGGGTCAGCGTGGCCGGGAGCTTCGTCGCCGCGTTGCCGCGCGCGGCGTTGACCTGCGGTTGAGTGAGGAACAGGCAGGTGCTCAGGTCCGCGCCGGCGAGGTCCGCGCCGCGCAGGTCGGCACCGATCATGTCCGCCCGCGACAGATCGGAGTTGGTGAGGTCCGCACCGATCAGGTAGGCGCCGCGGAAGTCGGCGCTGCCGAGGTTCTTGTTCCGCAGCCGTGCGCCGATCAGGTCCGCGCCCCGGTACGACTTCGCGCTGGTCCGCAGCCGTTCGCTGGTGCGCAGCAGCAGGACGTTCACCTTCGCGCGGATCTCCGCGACGTCGAGCCCCAGGATGTCGTCCGGACCGGCGACCGTGTGCGCCTCTACCTCGATGTAGGCGGCGTCGAGGTCGTCGTGCGGGTCGAGCCGGCGGGCCTCGGCGAGATACCAGAGCAGTTCGTGCAGCTGCCGCACGACGGGGAAGACGTCGAACATCTTCTGCCGCTCGCCGGTGCGCCAGTCGTTGCCAGCGAACACCGTCTGCGACACGCGCTGACCCGCGCCGAAGCAGTCGTAGACCGTGCAGCCGGAATAGCCCTTCTGCCGCAACTGGTCGTGGATGCCGCACCGGTGATCGGCCAGCAGGTTGCGGCACGGCGTACCGGCGTCCTTGGTGGCCGCGAAATCCGCCGACTTCGCGAACGGCAGCGCGACGCAGCACAACCCGAAACAGTTGGCGCAGTCGCCCTTCAGCTCGTCCATCGCCGATCAGGATACGGACTGCCGCCGCCACTCCTTGAACTGCCCGCTGAACTCCTTGCGGCCGGTGAGCTCGACGTCGCGGCCGGGCTCCAAATCGATCTCGCCCATCTCCGTGATGTGGTCGTCCCCGACCTTCCAGATGCCCTTGACGCCGGCCGCGGCCGCCTTGTTGGCACGGTGGAGCATGTGGCCCGAGCGTTGCGACGAGATCTCCGCGACCACCGGTCTCCACGCGTCATGACCTTCGGGCAGCAGGTCGGAGCCGTAGGCGGTGTCCCGGATGATGTCCTCGGCCCCGCTGATCAGTTCGGCCAGCTTGCCGTCCACCTCGCGCAACGCCTCCGCCAACCCGGCGCCCACCATCAGCCTCGGCCGCAGGGCGTGCACACCGTTCGTCAGTCTCACCAACGGCAGGCAGTCCTTGGCGACCGCCGGCATGCCTTTTCGCTGGGTGACCTTGTACAGCGACATGGCGATGGGCACCGACGGCAACGCATCGAGCAGCGCGCCGAGGCTCGCCCGCAGCGCGGTGGCGTCGGCCGCCGGGTCGCTCAGCGACCGCGTGATCTCCGCGAGCCAGGCGCGCGAGACCGTGGCGTGGTCACCGAGAAACGACACCTTCTGCAGGATGATGAGCTGCGGTGGGTCACCGGGCTTGCCGTCGTGCTCGAACTCGTTCTCCCGCCAGTACTCCAGCCCCTTGGCCTTGGCGAAGTCCCGTTCGAACGTCTCCCGCCGATCGGTCTTGTCGTGGTCCTCGCCGACGATGTTGAACTTGCCCTCCGCGACGGCCCGTTGCACCGCCCGGTTTCCCGCGAGCGCCTGCAGCCCCAGCAACGCACGTCCGGGAAGATGAGCACCCACCGCAGACCTCCTGTACGCCGTTCAGTCCAATGGTGCTGAACCGTTCGGCCCCGGACAAGCCCTCTCGCACTAACGGCGCAACGCCCGCAACTCCGCCGCCGTCTCGTCGAGCTGCCGCTCCGCCCGTTCGGCTCGCGCCAGCAACTGCGCCCGCGCGTCCTCCACCGCGGCCAGGGTCTGCCGCACCGCCGCCACCTGCTCGGCACCTTCCTGCCTGACCTGCCCGAGCCGCGAGTCGAGCTCGCCGCGGGACCGTTCGAGCTCCGCACGGGCGTCCGCGGCGGCCTGCTCGGCTCGTTCCGCCCGCACCACGGCCTGGTCGCGGGCCTTCGCGGCGCGGCTGACGGTCTCGGCGGCTTCCTGACGTGCGGTTTCGATCCGGGCGGCGGCGTCCGTACGAGACTGCTCGACATGGGCTGCCGCCTCAGCACGGGCCTGGGCGGCGGCAGCGGTCTCGACGCGAGCCTGCTCAATCTCCTGCGCGGCCAGGGCCTGGGCCTGCTCGATCTCGTGTGCAGCCTCGACGCGCGCCTGTTCGATCTCCTTCGCCGCCTGCCGCCGTGCCTGCTCTGCGTGTTTCACCGCATCGGCCCGCGCCTGGTCCGCCGCCTCCACTGCCTGGCGCACCTTCTCGTCCGCCTCGGCCCGGATCTCCTCGATCACGGCCGCCGCCTGCACCCTGACCTCGACGATCTCCGCCTCAGCCCGCTCGCCGGCCACCCGCGCGGCCTCCAGGGCCTCGTCCCGCTCGGTGAACGCGGCGTCCACGGCCTCGTCCGCCTCCTCCGCGGACCGGACAGCCTGCTCGGTCGTCTCCTCGGCCGCCTTGCGCGCCTGTTCCGCGTCGTGCCGCCGCCGCTCCGCGGCCGCCAACTCCGACTGGGCCTCCGCGACCCGCCGCGCGGCTTCGGCCTCGGCGGCCTGGATCTGGCTTTCGGCGACACTCGGGTCCGCCATCGCGTTCAGCTCGCCGACCGCCCGCCCGAGGGTCTGCGTCATCTGCTCGGACAGCACCCGGAAGCGGTCGAGGAGCTCTTCGGCTCTGATCTTGGCGGTACCGGAGACCCTGCGGAGATTCGTCACGGTGACGACCTCCAGGTTTTGCTCGGGGGCCTCAGCCAGCCGCTGCCGCTCCCTCCACGCTCGCCAGCGCGTGTGCTCGGGCAGGTCGCAGTACTCCGAGGGCCTGCCGGGGCCGCCACCTCGAAAAACGGGGCGCTCGCAGCCGGGGAAGTTACAGCTCGTCTCCACGGCGATATCGTAGCAGAATTACGTGTGCAATAACGTTAACCAACGCAACGCTACCCAATTGGGCAGGAAAAATCTGACCCCCGATAAGTGAACGTTATCGGGGGTCAGGAATCGAGCAGATCCGACTGGGATGGACAGGTGTTGTCCTGTCTCGCTGTAGGTGATGCCGTTCGGAAGAACGTGATGCGAATCGTTCGCGATCGGCACCGCAGGCAGCCGGCGCTGTCCACGAGTCGGGACCCGCTGACAGCGCGACCAGCCACGAGCAGCAGATCCTCATCGATCCGGCCGGCAGACACCGCTGCGTCCCCGGCACCGTGACCACGCCGGGCACCCGGCGCCAAGCTCAGGTACGCCACCCCGGCCACAGCCCCTGGCCGCAGGGCCGAGCAGCCAGGGGTAGCGGTCGACGCCGCGGCAGCAGGCGAGAACCGGGTCGTCCGGTCAGGCCCGGTTCAGTTGCCACTGCTGGTTGGCCCCGCCGTTGGCGGCCCACTGCACGACCTGCGCCCCGTCGCTGGTCGCCGCCCCGTAGACGTCCGCCACCAGTCCGCTGTCGTGGCTAACGATGGTGTAGTAGCCGTCGCCGGTGGACCGCAGGTACCACATCTGGTTGGTGCCGCCGTTGGCCGTCCACTGCTGTAGTTGCAGCCCGGCGGTGCTGCTGCTGCCGTTGACGTCGAGCACCTTTCCACTCGCGACGTACCGGAGGGTGTAGGAGCCGTCAGGAGCCGTGGCGACGGTCCAGGTGCCGGTGCCACTCTGCTGGACCACCTTGGCACCGTCCGCGGTGGAGTTGCCCGCGACAGCGAGCGGCTTGCCGCTGTTGCGATTGACGATGCGGTAGTTGCCCGGTGCGGGTCCGCCTCCGGCTCCGCCGAGGTTGAAGTACTCCACCGCGTCGGTGAAGACGGGCTTGCCGGACTTCGTGGTCGACAGCTGCAGGTACACGCGGTTGCCGGTGGCCGGGGTGGTGAAGGACACCGGCTGGGTGACCCGCGAGCCGAGCGGGACGGTCAGGGTCGTGCTGCCGGACGCGACGGCCGCCCCGTCCGGCGCGTCGAGCCGCGCCGTCCAGGTGAAGCCCACCGAAGTGTCGGCGAAGTCGTCGTTGAAGATGGTGATGTTGCGGGTGACCGTGGCGTTCCGGGCGTAGCTGGGCACGGCCTGCGGCAGAGGGAAGGTGCCGTTCGCGTCCGAGGCGCCGGAGGCCGACCAGTAGGGGAGGTCGACCGCGGCCACCGGGTTGAACGCCGCCTGCACGCGCTGGAACTGCGGGTTGCTCCAGGGGTCCGGGAGGTTGTCCGCGCCGTAGACAGGGCGACCGCCCTCCTCCGGGACGAAGTCGGTGGTCCGCACTCCGGGCACGACGCTGGCCCAGGCGGACAGCAGCGTGTACGGACGCAGGTCGCTGGCGTTCTTGCCGCGCTTGGCCAGGGTTGCCGTGGCGAACCACTCGAAGCCCTGCTTGGTGTTGCATGCCGGCCAGATGTACTCGCCCTCGCCGTCGGGCCGCCCGTTCACGGTTTTCAGGCCCTCCCCGTACCTGCCGAAGCCGTCGACGTAGTGCGGGATCACCGCGAAGTTGGCGTAGGTCATCCCGGGATACCCGTTGAGATTCCCGTCGACGCCCACCTCGACGATGACCGGCCGGGTGCCATCGGCGCCGTTCATCGCCGCGTACAGGTCCTTCTCGAACTGTTCGGAGTCCTGGCCGCTCTGATTCGGCTCGTTGGCCTGACTCCAGCGGATGACAGCGGGGTGGTTGCGGTCGCGCAAGACCAGCGCACGGGCGTGGTTGACCATGTTGTCGTGCCCGGCGATCCAATCCTGCTTGCCGGAGGAGCCGCGAATCGCGGTCTCGCCGATGATCATCAGGCCCATCTCGTCGGCGACGTCCAACATGTACGGGCTCGCGGGCTCCTGGTGGATGCGCACCACGTTGAAGTTCAGCCGCTGGTAGTTGTCCACCGCCTGCGGCCAGCCGCCGTTGCCGGGCGACGGGGGCAGGAAGCCGGGCAGGGTGTCGTAGGCGTCGCCCTTGCCGCCGTTGTTGACCCGGTCGTAGTCGGCACCCTGGAGGTTGTCGCCACGGAAGTTCACGCGCACGCCGTTGAGGTAGTAGTAGTCACCGTTCTGGGTGGCCTCCCGGAACCCGAACCGGTACGTGGCGTCGCTGGTGTGCCCGTCATCGGCGACGGTATGCACCGCCAGCCGGTGCAGCTGCGCCCGGTACCCCGACCGGTACGGCACGTTGGGCCACCAGTACGAGGTGCTGTCGAGGTTCCACGCGACCGGCCCGACGGTCACGGTCACGGTCGAGTGGGCCGCCACGGTGACCGTACGGCTGGGCAGTTCCGGGTAGCTGAAAGCCGTTCCGTTGTTGGACGACAGCGACCCGGTCAACGTCACCGACCGGGAACTGCCCGACGTGTTGCGCACCGACACGTCGTAGCTCAACGTCTTGTTCGCCACCGACGTACGCACGAATGTGTCGCTGACGTACACCGCCGGGTACACCCGCAGGAACGCGGACCGGAAGATCCCCTGCGGTATCGCCTCGGACCAGTCGGCGGCGTCGGGCACCAGGTACCGGCCGTTGGATGCCTTCAACGCGCCGCGGCCCTTCACGGCGACGCTGATCGTGTGGGTGCTACCGGGGGCCGCGTAGGCGCTGATGTCGAAATTCGACGGCGTGAACGCCGTGGTCTGCGTCGCCACCACCCGGCCGTCGACCGACAGCGTCGCCTGGTGGTTGACCGCCCCGAACTCGATCCACGTCGACTGCGGCTGACCCGAGTCAGGCACAGTGATGTTGCGCGAGTACACCGCCTCGTTCACGTCGGTGAAGCCCTGCTTGTACCAGCCGCCGCCGGGCACGGTGATCGAGGTCGCCCCTCGACCCGCCGGCGTGAAACTCCACGTCCCGGCCAGGTCGACCGAGGCGATGGCGGCGGCGTCGGCAGCTGCGGCCGCAGAGGCTGGCTGTGTTGCGACGGCCCGCTGTCCTGCGGCGGCGGGTTGTACCGTGCCGATGGTCGCGAGGAGTGTGGCGCCGGCCAGCACTGCGTGGGCGAAGCGCTGGGATAGCGTGCGACGGCTGTTCTGACGCATCAAGAAACCCCTTAGGATTCTGGGAGCGCTCCCAGAAACCGACCGTAACGGAGCCCTTACGGGTTGGAAATCGGCCGACCGTTGCAACCAGTGCCAGCTGCGGGGGGAGACACATTGGGCATCGACTTCAACTACGAGTTCTACGTGCACCGGCGCGACGCCCGCCGCTTCCTGACCGCGGTCGCGGAGCTCTGCGACCCGCAAGAATCACGGTGGACGAGCGTGGTCCTGCCCGACGGCACGTCGGTGAGGTTGCCAGGCACCCATGGCTTCACCAGCGGCAAGACGGTGGAGTTGGCCCTCGCCGACCCGTCGGAAAAGAACTTCGACCTGTCCCTCTGCTTTCCGGTGGACGAGCCGCTGCGGGCTTACCGCGATGAGGAGACAGGTGCGGACCGCACCTGGCCGGACGCCGGTAGCCGAGTCATGGTGGGCTACATCTATCTCAGCATGAGCGATACCTTCGCGATCCTGCCGGATCACTGGAGGTTCGGGTTCATACCGGCAGTCAACTCGCAGAGCAAGCTGTTCCTGATGTCACCGTCCATCCGGGAAACCTTCGCGACGCTGGCACTGTCGACTGGTGCGTCGCTGTGCCTGCTCGACAGTGAGCTGGGCGGCCCCCAGATCATCGTGACGGCGCTGGGTCATCGTGTCTCCACCCGAGTCCCCGGACCGTGCCTGCTGTGGAATCCCCGCGGGCACACCTCTGAGGCGTTCGAGGAGTTGTCGTCCTGGCTGGCCGGACGGCCCCTGGACCGGCCGAAGTGGATCATCGGGCCGGAGCATCCGCAGTTCCCGGCCGTCGTCGACAGCCTCGCCGGCTACTCGCGGGTGGCGCCGCACCTCTGGGTCGGCCCGTGAGTGATCAGCCCAGGCGGCGTGACACCGGGAAGTCGAAGTAGGTGTCCGGGAACGGCTCGTCGTTCAGCGTGAAGTGCCACCACTCCTCTGGCAGGTTGCGGAACCCCTCCCGTCCCATCGCGGACTTCAGCAGCTGCCGGTTCTCCCGCGCCTGGCCCGTGACCCGCGGGTCGTCGGTGTGCGACAGGGTGTCGAAGCAGTCGTAGCCGGTGGCCATGTCCACGGTGTTGTCCGGGAACCGGCGGGGCGCGGCGCAGTCGACCAGCCGCTCCCCCGGCACGTACGGCCGCTGGTATCGCGCAGGCAGCTTCACGATGGTCAGGTCGAGCGTGGATCCGCGGCTGTGCCCGGACTTCTCCGCGATGTAGCCGTCCTCGAACAGCCGCGTCTTGTCGACCCGCGGGTAGAACTCGGGCTTCATCCGCTGGTCGGCGAGGTCGCGGGCCCACCGCACGAAGTGGTCGACCGCGCGTTGCGGCCGGTAGCAGTCGTAGACCTTGAGCGTGTAGCCCTGCGCGAGCATTTCGCGCTGGACCTTGCGCAACGCGAGGGCCGCGGGCCTGGTCAGGATGCACAGCGGCTGCCGGTAGCCATCGACGCGGGTGCCGACGAAGTTGTGCGCGGTGTAGTAGCGGATGTCGTGCAGGATCGTCGGGGCGACGTCCTTGAGCACGACGAAACCGTTGGTGGCGTTGGCGGGCATGGCGAACGACAGGGTCAGCAGCACGGAGAGCAGCAGGGCGCGCATGGAGCTCATCCAAGCAGCGCGGGCACTCGGAGTTGAAGAGCCGAGACCGGTCAACGGAACAGCTCAGCGGGTGTCGCCGACCGTCCGCAGGGTGGCGAGCACCAACGCCCGTGTGACGGTGACGATCTCGCTCACCCGGACCTGTTCCTGCGGGCTGTGGGCGAGCCGGACGTCGCCGGGCCCGTACTGCAGCGTCGGGATGCCCGCCCCGGCGTAGAGCCGCAGGTCGCTGCCGTACGGAGCGCCGCGCTCGGCAGGCCGCGCGCCGCCGGTGACATCGGCGTGCCCGACACCGACGAGTTGAGCGAGCGGATGTCCCACCGGGAGTCGCCCGCTCGCGAACTGGCCGCCCGGCCACGTCACGGTGGCGGGGTGCGAGCGCAGCCACGGGTCCGCCGCGCAGGCTTCGGCCACGCAGTCCTCCAGTTCGGCGCGTGCGCGGGCGGGGTCCTCGCCGAGCTGGACGCCCAGTCGTCCTTCGGCCACGAGGAGGTCGGGCACGGTGCTGGCCCAGTCGCCGGCCTGCACGGTGCCGACGGACAGCGGGTACGGGACGGGGTAGTCCGCCATGAGCGGGTCGGCGCCGGCGTTGCGGCGGGCTTCGAGCCGGGCGAGCGCGTGGTGAACGGGCAGGTAGGCGTCGATGGCGCTGACGCCCGCGTACCGGGTGCTGCCGTGCGTGGCCTTGCCGGGCACCTCGATCCGGAACGTGAGAGCGCCGGCGTTCGCGATCATCAACGCGCCGCTGGTCGGTTCGGTGATGATGCAGGCGTCACCGGTGTGCCCGCGGGCGAGGGTGCCGAACGCGCCGAGCCCGCCGTCCTCCTCGCTGACCACGAAATGCGCCGACACCTGACCGCGCAACGGCGCACCAGCCGTGCGGATCGCCGCCAGCGCGGCGAGGATCGCGACCACGCCAGCCTTCATGTCGCACGCGCCGCGGCCGTGGACCACGTCCCCGGCGACCCGCGGGCGGAACGGATCTCCCTCCCACCGCGCCAGATCGCCGGGAGGCACCACGTCGACGTGTCCCTGCAGAACCAGCGTCGGCCCGTCACCTAGCTGCCGAGTGCCGCCGACCAGCCCCCACGCCTCCGTGCGCGGCGCTTCACCGCCGGGGAACTCGGGATGCGCCCGCAGGCCCGGCAGATCCATCGACCACAGGTCGACGTCGAGGTCCAGGCGTTCCAGTTGCCCGGCCAGGACGTGCTGCAGCTCGGACTCCGCGGCGCTGCCCGTCACGCTCGGCACCTCGATGAGCTCCAGCAGAAGCCGCCCGATCGCCGCCTCGTCCACCGCGTCCAGCGCGGCCGCTTCCCCATCGCTCATCGTCACAAGGCGGAGACTAGGTTCGGCCAGGTACTGCAAACAATTGTCATCTGCGGCGCGCTGGGCAGGGTTTTTTGCAAATCAGAGCACCTGCTGGCGGTTTTTTGCGTCACACCGCATCCTCGCGGACATGGACAGCATCGACGAAGCGGTCATCCAGTGCGTGCTGCGCAACGCCCGCGCCACCTACACCGAGATCGGCAAGGCGGCCGGATTGTCGGCGTCCGCGGCCAAGAGACGGCTGGACCGGCTGGTGTCGAGCGGCGCGATCCGCGGGTTCACCGCGATCGTGGACCCGCAGGCGCTGGCCTGGCACACCGAGGCGTTCGTGGAGGTCTACTGCGCCGGCAACCCCACCCCGGCCGACCTGCGCCGGGCGCTCGACGACATCCCCGAGGTCGTCGAGGCCTGCACGGTCTCGGGCGCCGCCGACGCGATGATCTACCTGCTCGCCCGCGACATCCCGCATCTGGAACAGGCCATCCAGCGCGTGCGGGCGACCGCGCCGGTCGAGCGGACGGAGAGCGCGATCGTGCTCTCCCGCCTGCTCAGCCGGCCCCGCCTGTGATCACCCGGCGCACCAGGCGCGGGCGCACGAGGTCAGCCGACCGGCCACGCCCGCAGCAGCGAATCGAGCGCGTCGAGCGTGCGGCTCCACGACGCTTCGACCCCGCGCGGGTGGCTGTGGAACGCACCGGCGCGTTCCAACGAGACGTAGCCGTGGAACGTGCTGTGCAGGAACCTCACGGCGTCGGTCTGGTCGGGTTCCCACAGGTCGTAGCCGCGCAGGATCGCGCGGGTCATCTCGGAATGCTTGCCGGCGGCCGACGTCGCGGCGGTGTCCGGGTCCAGCGCCATCTGCGTCGCCGCGTACCGGCCGGGGTGCTCGCGGGCGTAGGTGCGGTAGGCGTTGGCGAACGCCACCAGCGCGTCCTTGCCCGAACGGCCCGCCAGAGCGTCGGACACCTGGTCGGCCAGTTCGGCGAGTGACAGGACGGCGAGGCGGACGCGCAGGTCGTGGGCGTTGCGGATGTGCGAGTAGAGCGAGGCGTCCTTCACGCCGAAGTGCCGGGCCAGCGCGGACACCGTCACGTTCTCGAAGCCGACCTCGTCGGCCAGCTCCGCCGCCGCCTGGGCCAGGCGGTCCGCGGTGAGTCCCGCGCGTGCCATGCGCCACCCTTCCTAGGGTCCTTAATGATTTGCCTAGGACCTCTAGGCAAGCCTAGCGTCCCTGGTCATGAAGCCGCTGACGGAACACGACATCCGCGCGTCCTTCGTCAATTCCACCAAGGGCGAGGCGAAGCGCATGCACCTACCCAAGGACCTCGGGGATCGGCGGTGGGACGACCTCGACTTCCTGGGCTGGACCGACCCCGCCGCACCGGATCGTTCGTATCTGGTGATCGACGTCGAGGGACGGCTCGCCGGGATCGCGCTGCGGCGGGCCACGCAGGCCGGGCGCGCGCGAAAGACGATGTGCTCGTGGTGCCTGACCACGCATTCCGGGGACGGGGTGTCGCTGATGACCGCGCGCAAGGCGGGCAAGTCCGGTCAGCTGGGCAACTCGGTCGGCGTCTACGTGTGCGCTGACCTGCAGTGTTCGCTGTACCTGCGCGGGAAGAAGAGCGCGGGACCCGGCTCGCGTTTCCACGAGTCGATCACGCTGGAGGAACAGGCCGCGAGGATCGTCACCGGGGTGGTGGCGTTCCTCGGGCGGGTGGAGTCGTGATCAGGCAGGGAATCGGATCAGAGTTCGAGCACGAGCTCCGCTGTGCACGCACGTGCGCACGGCCACGGGTCGCCGCACTCGGTGCATCCGGTCGTCGCGGGCAGGTGCGTGTCGAGCACGTGCACCGCTTTGGTCCGGTAGCGCTCCAGGTCGGACTCCCAGTTGTGGCGGGAGCCGGCGGTCGCACTGGTCATTTTTCATCAGTCCTCGGGTTGAGATGTAGAACACAGCATGCACCCGGGACAGCTGAATTGGGCGGCAATTTCGCGATTCCCGACGATGGGCGGGTCGTGGCGGCACGCCCCACGCCACCCGCGTGTCCATCGGCGGCCGAACGACATTCGGGTGCAATCGGCGAATCATGGCCGGATCGCGCGGCATCATGAGCACATGGACATCCCAGCGTCGGTGGCCGCGGCCGCACGCGGCGACCAGGCCGCGTGGGACTCGCTGGTCAGACAGTTCAACGGTCTGCTGTGGTCGATCGCCCGCGCCTACCGCCTCGGCGACGCGGACGCGGCCGACGCCGTCCAGTGCACCTGGATCAAGCTGGTCGAGCACCTGGACCGCATCACCGACCCGGAACGCCTCGCCGGCTGGCTCGCCACCACCGCCCGGCACGAGTGCCTGCAGCTCCTGCGCCGCGCGGGCCGTCTGCCGGAACCGGCGGAGGAGATCGCCGACTCCCCCGACCCGGCCCCCGAGGTCGACCACGAACTGCTCGTCGGCGAACGCAACGCCGCGCTGTGGCGGGTCTTCGAGGAGCTTCCGGACCGCTGTCGGCGGTTGCTGCGCGTGCTGATGGCCTCGCCGCCGCCTGCTTATGCCGACGTCGCCCTCGCGCTGGACATGCCGGTCGGCAGCATCGGGCCGATCCGCCAGCGCTGCCTCGGCCGGTTGAAAGCACTGGTCAGGGGCAACGAGCTGCTGGAGGGACGGTCATGAACGACGACGACTTCCTCGACCTGCTGCGCACCGCGGCCGACGAGTTCGACCCGGTCCCGGCGGGCGTGATGCGCGACGCGAGCGCCGCGCTGGCGTTACGTGCTCTCGACGCCGAACTCGCCGCGCTGGTCGAGTCCGAGGCGTTGGTGCGCGGTGACGGGCCGCTGGCGCTCGCCTTCGAGTCCGAGCGGGTCACGGTCAACCTGGAGATCGACGACGACGTCGTCCGCGGGCTGGTCACCGGCGCCGAGGGCGAGGCGGTGGTGGAGACGCCGCGCTCACGCCGTGCGGTACCGATCGCCGACGGCCGGTTCACCGCCACCGAGATCCCGCCAGGAATGGTCAGGATCCGGGTGACGGCGGTCGACGGCACCCCCGTCGTCACCCAGTGGACCCACGGCTGACCAGCAGCGGCTCGAGATCCGCCCGCAGGTGGCCGAGGGCGCTGCGGTAAAGCTGCGGGCCGACCGACACGCGGGCGACGCCCGCGGCACGGAGATCGTCCAGCGATCCGCCCTTGAGCGGCAGTCCCGCGTTCACCGGAGCACCCACCTCGGCGACGAGCACGCGGAGGTCCTGCGGCTCGGCCGCCGGCACGAACACGCAGTCGGCGCCCGCCGACCAGTACGCTGCGGCCCTGCCGACGGCGTCGGTCAGTCGCTGGTCTCCGCTGTGCGGCGAGGCGGGGAAGTAGGAGTCGACGCGGGCGTTGATGACCAGCGGCACCCCGATCCGGTCCGCGGCCGCCCGCATCTGCGCGATGTAGGCGGCGCGCACGTCAACCTCGACCAGGCCGCCGTTCGCGTGGTCGGTGTCCTCGATGTTGCAGCCCACGGCACCGATGCCGACGAGCAACTCGACCAGCTCACCCGCGGCCAGCCCGTACCCGGCTTCGGCGTCGACCGTGACCGGCACGTCGACCGACGCCGCGATTCGCTCGGCGACGAACATCATCTCGTCGCGCGGAGCACCCTCTCCATCGTCGTAGCCCAGCGCCGCGGCGATCGCGTTGCTCGCGGTCGCGATCACCGGAAACCCCGCCTCGACGACGGCGCGGGCGCTGCCGACGTCCCAGACGTTCGGCAGCACGAGCGGGTCACCGGGGACGTGCAGCGAACGCAGTAGATCGGCCTTCGCGGCCTGGTCCGACATCGTGCTCTCCTGTTCCTCGGTCGTGGTCACCACGGGTCGGGCAGACCCTTCCCGGTGGTGATCAGGCTGTGCAGGCTGCCGTTGACGTAGTGCAGCCAGGCCGTGGAGCACGCGCCGTAGCACTCGACGTCCGGCACCAGGCCGACGTGCGTGAACCGCAGTTCGGTGCCTCCGGCGGCGGGGACGATGTCGAACACGATCTCGCTGCCCGTCCATTCACCCGGCTCCGAGACGAAGGACAGCCGGCTGTCGACGACCCGCCAGACCACGCGACGGCCCGGCTCGAGCTCGGTCACGCGCTGACGGCTGTAGTGCTGCGGAGGATGCCGGTAGGTGAACTCGGCGCCCACCTCGCCGGCACGCCCCTCGACCTCGCCCGTCCACCACGCGCGGACGTCCAGGACGGCGGAGAAGACCTCGTCCGGTGACTGCTCGACCGTGTACGAGGTGGAGTAGCCGCGCTCGGTGCGCGGCGCTTGCGTCGTCATGAGTGATCCGGTCCTGTCTTTCGATCCGCTGTGCCGCGCTGGATCCGTTCGGCGATGCGCTTGATCCGCTGCAGCCGGGCGTCCCAGGTCGAGCCGACGGCGGAGAGCTGGGCGACCGCACGGGCGAGCTGTGCCTCGTCCACCTCGTAGCGGCGCTCGCGGCCGGCGGGCTGCGCGCGCACCAGCCCGACGCGGTCCAGCACCCCGAGGTGCTTGGCGACCGCCTGCCGCGTGACGGGCAGCTGCTCGCTGAGCGTGGTCGCCGTGCCGCCCCCGTCGCTCAGCAGCAGGTCGAGCATCCGCCGGCGGGTCGGGTCGCCGACCGCGGACCAGAGGTCGTCGTCGATCACGGTGCTCACGGCCGCGCGACCAGACTGTTGGCCAGAGCGACGAGACGCGGCAGGAAGTGCTCCCAGCCCCGGACGTGATCGGCGTAGGCCTGCTCCAGCACGGCCGCCTCCCAGCCGCGCTCGCGGAACCCGGACTCCTTGAACCGCAGCAACGTGCCGTCGCCGGACGGAACGAGGTCGATGGTGACGAGCAGCGAGTTGCCCGGCGCGGCGGACTCACCCTGGTCGTAGATCCAGCGGAACGCGAACCGGCGGGGCGGGTCCGCCTCGACGACGGTGAGCTGCTCGACCTTCGCCTCCGGCGAGGCCGGGTCACCGAAGACGATCCGGCCGGCACTACCGGGCACAGGTTCGAACTCGGCCTCGTCGGGCCACCACTCGCGCATGTGCTCGGGCGAGCTCACGACCTCGTAGACCACCTCGGGGGTGGCGTCGATGTGCAGTTCGCGTTCGATGCTTCCGTACTCCACGGGCTCCTCCTCGGCTCAAGTGCAACCATCGGTTGCGCTTCAACCTAACGGGCACACCCCGCAAGCGCAACCTTTAGTTGCGCGACCTGAACGGCGTGTATTTGCGCGCCGAGGCCGCCCTCTCCCCTGGTACGAGGGGAAACAGAGGGGGAACACCGCCATGGTCTGCTACATCCTGCCCGCCCATCTGCTGATCGAGCTCGCGGAATCCGGCAGCGTCGACATCCGCGACACCATCCCGACATTGCTCGCCTCGGCCACCTTGCGCTCCCAGCGCGACACGCTCACCGAGGCCATCCAGTTCCTCGACCTCAACGCGGCCCAGTTGCGTGGCCCGGCCGGCGAGTTCAAGGCCGTCCACGACGTCCAGGGCGGCGACGAACGCACCCTGCCCGGCGTCCTGTGCCGCAAGGAAGGCGACGGCGCCTCGAACGACGCCGCCGTCAACGACGCGTTCGACAACGCCGACATGACCTACGACTTCTACCGCGACGTCCTCGGCCGCCACAGCGTCGACGGCAACGGCCTCAAGCTCGTGTCGTCGGTGCACTTCGGCCGCGGCTTCGACAACGCCTTCTGGGACGGCACGCAGATGGTCTACGGCGACGGCAGCGGCAAGGTCTTCCAGCCCGGCGCGCTCGCCCGCGACATCTCCGTGGTGGGACACGAGATCACGCACGGCGTCGTGCAGTACACGGCAGGCCTGCGCTACCGGAAGCAGTCCGGCGCGCTGAACGAGTCCATGGCCGACGTCTTCGGCTCACTGGTCAAACAACACGCGCTCGGCCACACCGCCGACCAGGCCGACTGGCTCATCGGCGCCGGCATCCTCGGCACCCAACTGCAGGGCGTCGCGCTGCGGTCGATGAAGAACCCCGGCACGGCCCACCAGCTCGACCGCCAGCCCGGCCACATGCGCTCCTACGTCGACCTGCCCGACGACGGCAACCCGCGCAACGACAACGGCGGCGTGCACATCAACTCCGGCATCCCCAACAAGGCCTTCCACCTCGTCGCGACCCGGCTGGGCGGCAACGCCTGGGACAAGGCCGGCAAGGTCTGGTACGACGCGCTCGCCACCAAGCTCCGCGTCAACTCGAACTTCGCCGAGGCAGCCGCCGCGACCGTGGCCTCGGCTCAGGCGCTGTTCGGGTCCGAGGTGGCGAACGTCGTGCGCGCCTCCTGGAACGAAGTCGGCGTCAGCTAGCGGGTCAGACGTCGCCGACTTCGGCGTGGATCGTGTCGTGGGTGACCGGCTGACCGCAGTGGTGGCAGACGAGGTCGACCCTGACCGGCTGGCCGCAGGAGTGCCGGCGGATGAGGACGGGGCTGTCCACCGCCCACCTGTCGCCCCACTGGGTGAGGGCGAGCATCACCGGGAACAGCTCCCGGCCTGCCTCGGTGAGGTGGTACTCGTGGCGCGGCGGATGCTCGCTGTAGGGCCGGCGCTCGACGACCCCGGCAGCCTCCAGCTTGCGCAGCCGGTCGGCGAGGATGTCGCGGGACGCGCCGGTGTAGCCGGCGATGCGGGCGAAGCGGTGCACGCCGTAGCCGATCTCCCGGAGTGCCAGCAGCGACCACCGCTCGCCGAGCACGTCCAGAGCCGCCGCGAGTGAGCACGGACGGACCCCCAGGGGCAGGTCCGCCATGCGGACGCCGGGCCGTGGTTCGGGATCGGTCACCATCCCAGCCTAACCCAGAGCGTGTTGTGTTTTCCAACTCACTCGCCTACCGTGGCGGCAAGTCGGTTGGAAAACACAACACACTGGCCACGAGGTGCGGACGACCATGTCGATGATCACCAACACCGGATCCGGGATCAGCGTCCCCGGCACGAGCAGCCACTTCCTCGAACCGACGGGGCCGGGCAGGCAGGGCCGGCTGCGCTACCTCACCGGTGGCAGCGGCGCGCCCCTGGTCCTGCTGCACACCGTGCGCACCCAGGCCGAGCACTTCCGCCACCTCATCCCGCTGGTGCAGCAGCGCTACACCGTGTACGCGCTGGACTTGCCGGGAATGGGTCACTCGCAGATCGTGCCCGGCGCGTCCTACGACGAACCCGCCATGCGCGCCGCCGTCACCCGGCTCATCACCCAACTCGATCTGCACGACGTGACCCTGCTCGGCGAGTCGATGGGAGCCGTGCTCGCCCTCACCGCGGCGGCCGACCTCCCCGCCCGCGTCCGGCGCGTCGTGGCGGTGAACGCCTACGACTACGCCGGTGGAATCGCCAGGTCCAGCCTCCTGGCCAGGCTGATCGTCACCGGTGTGACCGCGCCGGGGGTGGGCCTGCTGCTCGCCCGGCTGGAACCCGAACCCGTCATGCGCGCCATCCTCACCAGCGGCCTCGGCGACCCCGCCGCACTGCGCCAGGACTACCTGGACGAACTCCTCGCCGTCGGCCGCCACCACGGCTACCCGGCCGTCGCCCGCGCCGTGTACCGCAACCTGCCCAGCCTCGTCGCGGCCCGCGGCCGCTACCCCGAGGTCACCGCGCCGATCCACCTCGTCTACGGGGAGAAGGACTGGTCCCGGCCCTCGGATCGGCAGGCCAACAGGCAACTGCTGCCCGGCGCCGAGTTCACCCAGATCCCGGACGCCGGCCACTTCATCGCCCTGGAACGACCGGACGTGCCGGCCGGCCTGCTGGACGCGGTCGCATGACCGCCAAGCTTCCGGCGAAGCTCGCCGCGCACCCGTCGGTGCGGGCCGTGCTCGCCAGGCAGGCGGTGAGCCCGCCTGAGGTGATCGACGCGGCCTGGTTGCGCGACCTGTGCCTCTCGGCGGGTGCGGACGACGCCGCCGTGGTCAGCCTGGACCACGCCGACCTGGCCGGCGAGCGCGAGCACGTGCTGGGCGCGTTGCCCGGCACCCGCTCCCTGATCGCGATGGTGTTCCGGATGAACCGCGACAACTGCCGCTCGCCGGCTCGCAGCGTCGCGAACCAGGAGTTCCACCAGACCGACGAGCACGCCAACCACGCCGCCCGCAGCGTCACCCAGGCCTTGCAGGACGCCGGCTACCGCGCGCTCAACCCGTCGGTCGGCTTCCCCCAGGAGATGGACCGCTATCCCGGACGGATCTGGGTAGTCGCCCACAAGACGGTCGCGGTGGCCGCCGGACTCGGCGTCATGGGCCTGCACCGCAACGTCATCCACCCGAAGTTCGGCAGCTTCGTGCTCCTGGCCACCGTGCTGGTCGACGCGGAGGTGAGCGACTACGGCCAGGCGCTGGACTACAACCCGTGCATCGACTGCAAGTTGTGCGTCGCCGCCTGCCCGATCGGCGCCATCCGCAAGGATGGCGGCTTCGACGCGCTGGGCTGTGCGACGCACAACTACCGCGAGTTCATGAGCGGGTTCACCGACTGGGTGCAGACCGTGGCCGACAGCGAGGACGCCGCCGACTACCGCTCCAGGGTCACCGACTCCGAAAGCGCCTCCATGTGGCAGAGCCTCGCCTCCCCGCCCGGCTACAAGTCCGGCTACTGCCTGGCCGTCTGCCCCGCCGGCGAGGACGTCCTCGGCCCGTACCTCGACGATCGCAAGACCTTCATGGACACGGTGTTGCGACCGCTCCAGGAAAAGACGGAGACCCTCTACGTCCTGCCGGGCTCACCCGCGCAGGCACACGCCCAACGCCGCTTCCCCCACAAACCCACCAAGGAGGTCACCGGCGGCTGGCAGCCTCCGGCGCCTCGGCCGTGACCAGACGCAGCAAGCGGGTCCACTGGTGGGCCGTGAGCGGGAGTTCGACGGACGGGGACTTGCTGTCCCGGACGCCGACGCCACGACCCACTTCCACGCAGTTGCCGTCGCTACCGCTGTAGCTACTCTTCCGCCACCTGGTCATGCTGGAACTCCTCACCGATGATGTCGGTGATCAGCTTCCTCGTTTGCGGCTCGTCCAACGCCGTCCGAGCGAGTGACTTCACCACGGTGTCGTAGAGGTCGACAGAAGGCTGATCTTCGAGAAACACGTTAGCCCCCTCGCTCTCCAGGTAGACGATCGGCGGGATCTTCTCGAACGTCAGCCGATCGAAGTCCCCCGCCAGCCCGGCGTGCGGACCGAACGCTGTGGGAATCACGCGAATCGTGAGGTACGGCCGGACGGACAAGCGCAGCAGGTGATGCAGCTGCTCAGCCATGACGTGCTCGTTTCCCACCGGAAGCCGCAACGCCTGTTCGTGCATGAAGATCGTGACGGTCCGATAGCCGTCGAGAACAGCCTTCTGACGGGCGATCCGGTTGCTGATGACAGCGGGGCACTCTTCGGAGGACAACTTCGTCGAGGCGTTGACGACATACGGGATGTAGGCGGGTGACTGCAGCAGGCCGTGCGCTACGTTCATCGACCACCCAGTGATGTCCGAGGCGATCTTCTCGTGTTCGCGCAGTGTGCGCGCTCGGTCCGTCACGCCGGATTTGGTGGGCTGCAACCAGTCCCTGATGTGGGCGTCGTGGTGCAGGGCCATGAGGTGGTCGAACTCGTCTGGCGGCGTGCGCAGCAATCCCAGCAGCTTGGCCAGCTCGACGTCACTCACGCCTTCCTTGCCGTTGACCAGCTCCGAGACTTTGGCTTCCTGCCACCCCAGCAAGTCGGCGGCGGCGCGGTTGGTCAGGCCGGCCGCCCGCAGCAGCGCCCGCATCGCGTCGCCGAACTCGCGGCCGCGCACCGTTGATCTCCGCAAAGGCATGCAGGGAAAGGTAGAACCGCCCGTCCGTTTGGCTCCACCCATTCGCCGCAGATCAACCTGAAAGCATGCTGTTTGGAGGCGTTCCACACTCACGGACACGTCTCCCGGTACGGAATCCCTGGCACCTCCAGCTCCCACTCCGCTTCGGACATACCGCGCCCGACGACCTCGCACGCGAACTCCAAAGGCTTGTCCAGCAACGAGTTCAGCGCCCTCACGTCCCACAGCCGGACTCCGTCGCGCTGGTCAGCCGTCGCCAGCAGCGCGCCGTCGGGACTGAACACCAGCGGGCCGGTCGCCCGATGCGGCAACGGGTTGCCGAGCTTGCGCGGGCTCTCGGGGGCGGACAGGTCCCACAGCGTGACCGTGCCGTCCGCACTCGCGGTCGCCAGCAGCCTGCCGCGCGGCGAGAAGGCCGCCCGCGCCAGGTCAGGGATCGGCTGGCCCAGGCGTTTCGAGCTGCTCAAGTCGGGCATGTGCCAGACATTTCCGGTGCTGCCTACCGTCACCAGCACGTGGCCGTCCGCGGAGAACGTCCCGGCGGTGGCGGACTCCTTGCGGCCGCTCGTGGACAGCATCGGGCCGCGGCCTCCGACTTCCCACACGCCGTTGCCGTCGCCCACGACCAGGCGGCTGTCCGGGGAGAACGCGATGGTCGCCACGCTGAGCCCGTGCAGCCGCGTGACCCGGAACGCCGGGTCACGGGCTTTCCACAGCGTCACCTTCCCGGTGTCCTGCCCGACCGTCGCGAGAAGCTCGCCGTCGGGTGAGAACTTCGCCTGTCCGGTCGAGTCGGCCATCTGGTGAATCTGTCGTGGCCGCGCCGGGTCCGTGACGTCCTGGAGAGTTCGTCCGGCCGCGAGCGTGCGGCCGTCGGGAGCGAACGCGACATCGGTGGGGCGGTGTGGAGAGATGCCGGTCAGGGGGTCGCCGACGGCGCGTGGCGCGCTGGGGTCGTTGAGGCTCCACAGGGTTGCGCGGTCATCGCCACCTGTCGCGAGCATCGTGCCGTTCGGGCTGAACGCCATGCTGGCGACGCCTCCTCCGAACGGCTTTCCTACTGGCGTTGGACGGAATCGTCCGGTGAGGTCCCACACGACGCCATTGCCGGCTTCTGCCGTGGCGAAGGAGCGTCCGTCTGGAGAGAACGACATGCTCTGCACCGGACCGGTGTGCCCGTGAGGCAGGTCGTCGAAGAGCCGGGGTGCGCCGGGGCCGCTGTTGTCCCAGATCAGCGGGACTCCGTCCGGTCCGCCGGTGGCGAGCGCGCGGCCGTCCGGTGAGAAGGCGAGGCGTCGGGTCCCGGCGGGTGTGCCGGGAATCGTGTGACGGAGCAGCGGGCGCAGTGGGTCGGTCACGTCGATGAGCAGGGTTTCCCCGCCCTGATTCTTTCCGGCCAGGAGCTTGCCGTCCGGTGAGAACGCCAACGAGTACAGCGGGTCGTCGCGGCCGGGGAGATCGCTCAGCCGGCGGGGCTGCTCCTGACCGGACATCTTCCACAGCGCGTCGCGGGTGGCCAGGATCGTCCCCGCGGGGTTGACCGCTACGGACGAGGTGTCGAGGTCGCGCAGTGTCGGCCCGGCGCGACCTGATTCGGCCACGTCCCACAGCTGAACGGTCCCGCTGCCCGCGGTCACCAGGGTTTTACCGTCCGGAGTGAACGCCAGGTCCGAGATGTCCTTGTGGCGGCCGGCCAGATGAGGACCCGTGAGCCGCGGGGTGGCTCCGGTGAGGTCCCACAGCACGGCCGTGCCGTTGTCGGCAGCGGCGGCCAGCAGCCGGTCGTCCGGAGAGAAGGCGATCGTGCTCAGCCGCATGCCCGGTACGCGGAGCCGGTGGCGTTCCCCGCCCCAGACCGTCACCTCGCCGTCGTAGCTGACCGACGCCAGCAGCGGTGTGCGGTGCGCGTACACCAGTTCGACTTGTTCGGGCAGGTGACGGAGGTAGTCGGTGGTCGTCAGGACGTGGACGAGGACGGCGAGCGTCGCGTTGTTGGTGGGATCGAGTCGATTGGCGGCGACCGCGAAGCGCAGGCTCCAGGCCGGTTTGGCGTCGAGGAGGGTGTCAGCGGTGGCGACGAGTTGCTGGGCGAGGGCGACCCGCTCACGTTGCTCGGCTTCCGCCTGCCGATCTTGGGCGATGAGCTGCCGGTTGTAGGCGACGGCCGCCGCGGTGAGCGCCATGACCAGCAGGACCGACAGCACGGTGACGATTCGGGTGCGGCGTCGGCGGTCGTGGCGGACGCTCGCGCGGAGGAAGTCGTCGGCGGTGGTGGACAGGTCGACGCGGCCGGTGACGTCCTCGCGGGCCGCGTGCAGGTGGGCGCCCTGCCAGAGTCTGGACGGGACTCGGCCGGCCGTGCGCCACTGCTCGGCGGCGTGTTCGACGGCGCGGCGGGTGCGGAGTGCGGCCGCGTGTTCGGTGATCGCGTCGGCCAGTGGTGGCCACTCGGTCAGGAAGGCCTCGTGGGCGACGCCGATGACGACCTCGCCCGCGATCGTGTCGGTGGTGAGGAGGCGGCGGGCCACGAACTCGGTGAGTTCCGGGAGCGCGCGGTCGACGTGGCGGCGGGTCGGCTGGCCGCGTTCGTCCACGGTGACCAGGGAAAGCAGGGCGGTGAGAACGGCACGTTCGCTGCTGCTGGAGGCTTTCAGCGCGGCGTCGGCCTCCTTGACCAGCGCGCCGCGCACGCCGCCGAGTGCGTCGTAGCGGGTGGCGGACAGCTTGCCGCCGCGGCGGACGCCGTCGCTGAGTTCGGCGAGGGTGAAAGCGAGCAACGGAAGCGCGGTGCCGTCGCCGGTGTCCTCGATCATCCGGGTGGTCAGCGGCTCGTCGACGGTGATGCCGGCGATCGCGGCCGGTCGTTCGACGATCTGGCGGAGTGCTTCCGGACGGAGCGGGGTGACCGGGTAGACGTGTTTGCACAGGTCGGAGAGGTGAGGATCGGACAGCAATGCGCTCAGGTATTCCGGGCGGATCGTGCAGACGACGTGGGCGTCGGTGGCGTGCAGGCGTCGGGCGAACTCGGCGCGTCCATCCGCGTCGGACAGGGTGAAGACCTCTTCGAGCTGGTCGATCACGAGCAACGGACGTTGTGGCACGGGTTGGGCGAGCACGTGGTCGAGCGCGGCCGCCGGGTCGTGGCCGGGCACGACGACCGGCAGCGGGAAGACGCCGGGAACGCCGGTCATCGCGGGGATCAGGCCTGCCCGCACGAGCGACGACTTGCCGCAGCCGGACGGGCCGACGACGAGCGTGGCGCCCTGGTCGCGGCCGATCAGTTCCACCAGCTCGGCGACCTCGCGTTCGCGGCCGAAGAAGACGCGGTGGCGGTCGACGTCGAGCGGTACGAGTCCGGGGAACGGGGAACGGCCGTCGGGCCAGCGCGGGTCGCCGGCGTCGTCGATCTCCTTGAGTGCTCGCGCGGTGCGTTCGCGGGCGACGGCACGGTCGGTCAGGTCGGTGTGCTGGACGTCGTCGAGCAACGGGTGCCGGACGTCGCCTGATCGGAGCGGCAGGATCCTGGTGCCGAGCAGGCGCGCCGTGTTGAGCTCCGCTGTGCACCAGGCGGAGTTCCCGTAGTCCTCGGTGATCACGCAGACCAGCGCGTGCGCCCAGCGCAGGCGCTCGTGCAGGCGATGGACCCACTCGTCGCCGACCGCGATGCCGTTGCGCGGGTCGCGGTCCAGGAAGACGTCGTGGCCGTCCGACTCGAGCCAGTCGTGCAGTTCGGCGGCGAGCATGAGATCCGCGCTCGCGTAGCTGACGAACACTTGGGCCATTCGACTACTCCTTTCGGACGCGAACGGTAGCAGATTTGCTCGGCTGTGCTAATTTTTGCTCGTGCGAGCAAAATCGGTGACGGAGCAGGCTCGGCGGGCGCAGATCGTGGCGGCCGCCATCGCCACGATCGCGGAGCTGGACTACGCGGAGACGTCGTTCAAGGCCATCGCGGCGCGGGCGGGGCTGAGCAGCACCGGGCTGATCTCGTACCACTTCAGGAACAAGCAGGAGCTCGTCGACGTGGTGTTCGCGGACGTCCTGGAGCGCTTCCAGGGGTTCGTGCACGCGCGGATGGGCCAGGACGGCGCTCGGGCCGAACTGAGGGCGTTCCTGGCTGCGAACATCGCGTTCCTTCGCGAGCACCCGGCAGACATGGTGGCGTTCCTGCGGATCAGGGCACACGCGGCGGTGACCGACGGGGGCATCGCCGACTCCGATCACGTGGCGCTCGCCGCGCTGCTGCGGCAGGGGCAGGAGGCCGGCGAGTTCCGCGCGTTCGACCCGGACGTGATGGCGGTGTTCGTCCTCGCGATGCGCAACGGCGTCGTGCTGCGGTCCGGGGCACTCGATCTCGACGTCTGCGAACGGGAGTTGATCGCGGCCGTCGAGCTGGCGACAGGAGGTTAGGCATGCGTCGGGGGACGTTGTTGTTGGCCGCGTTGCTGCTGGTGAGCGCGTGCGGGAAGGGGGAGGCGGTGGCGTCGGACGTCGTGGGGACCGACACCGGGCAGGTTCGGGGAGAGCAACGTGACGGGCACCTGGTGTTCCAGGGGGTTCCGTACGCGCGGGCGGCGCGCTGGGAGCCGCCGGTGCGGGCTGCCTCGTGGAGCGGGGTCCGGGACGCGCTGAAGCCGGGCAGTCCCTGCCCACAGGTCGGGTCCAGTTACTCGGAGGCGAAGAGCACGGACGAGGACTGCCTGTTCGCGAACGTCACGACGCCGTCCACGGCCGGGCGCAAGCCGGTGCTGGTGTGGGTGCACGGCGACGGCGCGGTCGGGGCAGGGCACTACTTCCACGCCGAACGTCTTGCGCGGCAAGGGGATGTCGTCGTGGTGACGTTCAACTACCGGATGGGGGTGTTCGGCGGGTTCGGGCTGCCGGGGCTGGCGCACTCCGGGGAGTTCGGGCTGCTGGACCAGCGGGCGGCAATGGAATGGGTGCAACGGAACATCGCGGCGTTCGGCGGGGATCCGGGCAACGTGACGTTGTTCGGCGTCTCGTACGGCGCGACGGCGGTGAGCGCGCACCTCATCGGGCAGAAACCGTTGTTCCACAAGGCGATCATGCACAGCTCGTTCACGATGGCGGACGTGCCGAAGGGTGCCTGGTTCCCGGATCTGGAGGCGTTGCCGTCGCTCGCGTGGCGGCCCGTGCCGGAGATCCAGGAGATCGGCGTCTCGATCATGCGCGAGCTGGGGTGCGCGGACGTCTCGTGCCTGCGGCAGCTGCCGGCCGAGAAGCTGCTGGAGTACCTGCAGATCATGAACATCTTCCAGTCGGTCGGGTACGGCGGTTCGCTGCTGCCGCGACTGCCCGGTGAGTCGCTGGAGGCCGGCGAGTTCTCGGACGTGCCGATTCTGGTCGGGGCCACGCGCGACGAGCACAACAGCTTCGTGGGGCTGTTCCGGCCGGACCCGATGTCCACTGAGGACTACTCGCGGTTGCTGCGGGAGGCGTTCCCGGACCGTGCGGCCGAGATCGAGCGTGAGTACCCGGTGAGCGCCTACGCGTCGCCGAAGCAGGCGTGGGCCACGGTGCTGACGGACCGTGTGTGGGCGCGGGCGACGTTCCGGCAGAACACGCTGTACGCCGCGAAGGCACCTGTGTACGCGTTCGAGTTCGCGGACCGCAACGCTGCGACCAACCCGGAGTTCCCCAAGGAGTTGCACGGCGCGAACCACTCGTCCGACATCGACTACCTGTTCCCGGACGGTGATTTCGCCAAGGACCGCGGGCTGTCCGACCACATGATCAAGGCGTGGACGGACTTCGCCAGGGGCGGTTCGCCGGGGTGGCCGACGTTCTCCGAGGGGCAGTACGTGCAGTCACTGGCACCGGGCGCGATCGGGCGCGTCGACTACGCGGCCGAGCACCGGCTGGCGTTCTGGGGCTAGGCCGCGACCAGCTGCCGGACGTGTTCGGCCTGGTCACCGGTGAGACGCCGGAGTTCCCAGACGAGGTCGCCGATCTCGGGGTCCGGCGTTTCCTCCGGAGTGACGCCGGTCAGCTCCGCCAGGTCGTCGAACCCGATGTTCAGCAGCGGGGCCAGGTCGCCGAGCAGGTCGGGCGTGACCTCCTTCAGGCCGCTGCCGATTCGGCCGTAGGTGGACGCGGCCCAGTACCGGCGACCCCGCGTCACCGCGAAGACCGACTTCGCGACGTCCACCAGGCTGAGGTTCCGGTTGGCCAGCAGGCGCATCACGATGCCGCCGGGCCACTCGACGTGCAGGTGGTGGCGGGAGCCGGACGGCAGGCGCGGGGATTCCGTGCGTTCCTCCTGCGGCAGTGACGCCACCAGGCCACGCACTTCGGCCCGTTGCTCGGCCGACATGGGCACGAAGGAGCTCAGCACGCGCGCGACCGCGCGGCCCGCACCGGAGTCGAGTGGAGCCAGGTCGGCCGGCACCGGCTGGGACGCGATCACGAGCCGATCCGATTCATGCAGCTTCTCCCCCATGTCGTCCAGCGTAAGCAGCGGGTCGCTACGCTGGATGACGTGCCCGGCACCCGCAGCTCGCGAACCCGCGCGTATCTCGCGCGGGTTTTCGCTGTGCTCGCGCTGGTCGCCGGGGTCGCGATGATGCAGGGCACCCCGTGTGAGACGGAGTTCGCCTGGACCGCGCAGTGCCCGACGTCGAGCACCTCCGCGATCGCCTACGTGGCCGATCAGGTGGAGGACGGTTCGGCGTTGCTCGACGGCATTCTCGTCGCGGGCTGCTGTCTCGTGGTGGCGCTCGCGGTGCTGATCGGGTTCGCCGTGCTGCGGCGGACAGGGTCCGTGCCGGCGCGTCTGGTGCCTTTGCCCGTGTGGTCTCGTCCTTCACGTCGGCTGGAAGTGCGGCTGGCGCAGCTCTGCGTCCTGCGCGCCTAGACCGAACCCGTTCTTCGGTCCCTTCTTTCGCCTTCGTGGAGGTCTTTTCGTCATGTCCAAGAACGCTCGGCTGTCCCTGATCATCGTCGCCGTCGTGGCGGTGGTGGTCGCCGGATTCCTCTTCTTCAGCCAGAACAGCAACACGACCGCGGCGCCGAAGTCCGCCGACGGCAAGGTGACCGTGGTCGAGTACCTCGACCTCGAGTGCCCTTCCTGCCGTGCCGCCTACCCCGGCGTCGAGCGGCTCAAGACCGAGTACGGCGACCGCGTGACGTTCGACGTGCGGCACTTCCCGATTCCCAGTCACCGCAACGCCGAGCTGGCCGCCGTCGCGGTCGAGGCGGCGGGCGCGCAGGGCAAGCGGGACGAGATGTTCCGGCTGATGTTCGACACGCAGCAAGAGTGGGGCGGGCAGCAGACGTCCCAGCAGGCCGTGTTCGCCGGGTTCGCCCAGCAGCTCGGGCTCGACCAGGCCGCGTTCGACAAGGCGCTGGCCGACCCGGCACTGCGGGAGCGGGTGCTCGCCCAGCGCGCCGAGGGCAGCAAGGCAGGGGTGCAGGGCACGCCGACGTTCTTCGTCAACGGCACCAAGTTCACCGGAGCGCCCACGTACGACGCGCTGAAGGCGGCGATCGACAAGGTGCTGTCGTGAACCGGTTGGTCGCGTGGGTGCTGGCGGTCGGCGGGTTCGTCGGCCTGATCGCTTCCTCCGTGCTGACGATCGAGAAGATCGCGCTGCTCAAGGACCCGTTCTACGTGCCGACGTGCAGCATCAACCCGGTGCTGAGCTGCGGCTCGATCATGAAGACGGCCCAGGCGGAGGTGTTCGGGTTCCCGAACCCGTTGCTCGGTATCGCGGGGTTCGCGGTCGTCACGACGCTCGGCGTCCTGCTGGTGGCGGGTGTGACGCTGCCGCAGTGGGTGTGGATCGGGCTGCAGGTCGGTGTGACGTTCGGCGTGCTGTTCGTGCACTGGCTGATCGTCCAGTCGCTGTACGAGATCGGCGCCCTGTGCCCGTACTGCATGGTCGTGTGGGCGGTGATGATCCCGATCTTCTGGTACACGACGCTGCGCAACATCCGGCCGACGTTCCAGTACCACAGCGTCGTGCTCATCCTGTGGTACCTGGTGATCGTGGCCGGGGTGCTGCAGGCGTTCTGGTTCTACTGGTCGTCGCTGATCTAGAACCAAATAGATCGGCCGAACGGCTCCCGTGCCCCGGCCCCCGGTGAACGTAGGATCCCGTCTCACTACGCGGATCTGCCGACTGGGGGCTGGGGATGCGGCGTCTTCGCTGTGCTGTGCTCGTCATGGTTCTTCTTCTGGCCGGGCTCGTCCCGGCGACGGTCCAGGCGGTTGCCGCGCCGCCACCGACGGCGGTGCCGAACGCGGCGTTGAACGCCAAATGGACCACGTACGGCAACCAGGGCGGCCATTGGACCGGCGGTGACCGCACCGCGTCCGTGCCGCTGCCGGACGGCCGCACCGCCTGGCTGTTCTCGGACACGTTCCTGGGCACGGTGAACGCCGACGGCAGCCGCCCGGCGAACTCGCCGATGGTGCACAACACCCTTGTCGTGGAACAGAACGGGCAGCTCGGCCCGACACTGCACGGCGGCACCGCGCAGGCGCCGCTGCCGCTCGTCGAGGTCGCGGGCTCACCGCTCTGGTACTGGGTCGCGGACGGCGTCGTCGAGGGCAACACCCTCAAGGTGCTGTACATGCAGATCGAACCGACCGGCGGCGGTGTGCTCGACCTCAAGCTGAAGGGCACCGCGCTCGCGACGTTCAGCCTGCCGTCGCTGACCCTGACGAACGTCCGCACGCTGCCGCTGGGCGACAAGATCGCGTGGGGCCAGGACGTCATCACCGAGGGCGGCTACACCTACGTCTACGGTTCCGAGTCCAACGGGGACGAACCCAAGCGGCTGCACCTGGCCCGCACCAACGGTCTCGCCGGCACGTGGGAGTTCTGGACCGGCACCGCGTGGTCGAGCCGGGAGGCGGACTCCGCGCGGATGCTGACCGGCACGGGCACGGCGTTCTCGGTCACCAAGGTCGGCGCCGAGTACGTGCTGATGACGGTCGAAGGCAACATCACGTTCAACCCGACGCTCGTGGCCTACACGGCCACAGCGCCCACCGGGCCGTTCGGCAACCCGCGCCCGCTGTACCAGGCGCCGGAGCAGGGCGCCGACGAGCGCCCGGTCATCGTCTACGACGCCACGGTCCACCCGCAGCTGAGCCAGCCGGGCAAGCTCGTCGTCTCCTACAACGTCAACAGCATGAACCCCGCCGACATCAAGGCGGACGTCAAGATCTACCGGCCGCGGTTCCTGGACGTGACGTGGCCGCCGCCGGTGCCCGACCCGTCCGGGCTGCCGGGCAAGCCGTCCGGGCTCACCGCGCAGGACAACAACGACGGCGGCGTCACGCTCTCGTGGCAGCCGGTGTCAGGCGCGGGTTACCGCGTGTACCAGCGCGATGTCACGGCCGGGCAGGAGTTCTTCTCCCGTCAGCCCGACGAGTTCACCGCGGCGACCGCCACCGTGCCGTTCATGCGGGACGGTCACACCTACGAATTCCGGGTCACCGCACAGAACGCGAACGGTGAGGGCCAGCCGTCGAACACCGTCAGCGTCGCGGTGCGGATCGGACCGCCCGAGCCACCGACGAACCTGCGTGCCGTCGCGAACGACTCCGGTGGCGTGAAGCTGACCTGGGATCGCAGCCCCAGCCCTGGTCTCCTGTGGTACCAGGTGTTCCGCACCGACGTGACCAACGGCCCCTCCACCGGGCTGCCGGTCTACTTCCCCGACTCCGGCTCGGCCACGGTCACCGACGTCGACCTGGAACACGACCACGTCTACGAGTACGTCGTCGTGACGAACCGGTCCGGCCAGGCGAGCGCGCCGAGCACCGCCGCACGCGCCACCGCCCGGTACGCGAAGCCGGGCGTGCCGACGAACCTGCGTGCGGCACCGCAACCGGACGGCAAGATCAGCCTGTCCTGGGACGCGCCTGGGGAGGGGGTCTGGTACTGGGTCTACCAGCGCGACGTCACCGACAACCCCGCGAACACGTTCACGAAGTGGCCGCTGCCGATCCCTGGTGACACCACGGCCGCCGCCGACTACCTGGCGCACGGCCACACCTACGAGTTCAAGATCTCCGCGACCAACCGCGGTGGCGAGGGCGCGCAGTCCGCGCCGATCCAGGCCGTCTCGCGGATGTCGAAACCTCCCGCACCCACCGCGTTGACGGCGGTGAGCAACGGTGACGGCACGATCAAGCTGGGCTGGACCCGTCCGCCGAACACCTGGACGTGGATCTACCAGCGCGACGTGACCGACGGCGACACCGAGTTCTACCGCTGGGACTACCCGGTCGCCGACAGCGCCACCGCGACCGCCGGCTACCTCGTCCCCGGCCACACCTACGAGTTCAAGGTGGCCGCGACCAACCAGGCAGGCGACAGCGAGACCTTCTCCAACGCCGTGCAGGCACTGGCCGAAGTAGCCGCTCCGCCGCCGCCGACCGGACTCGTCGCGACCGCCGGTGACGACGGCACGATCGGTCTCAAGTGGACAGCGCCGCGCGACCAGCTCTGGTACTTCGTCTACCAGCGCAACGTGACCAAGGGAGAGGCCCAGTTCACCAAGTGGCCCTACCCGGTGACATCCGGCACGACCGCGACGGCGGCCTGGCTGGACCACCAGAACGTCTACGAGTTCAAGGTGACGTCCGCCTACGCGGGCAAGGAGTCCGACTTCTCCGCACCAGCCCGCGCCACCGCACGCGTCATTCCCCCGGCCGTCGCACCGACGGGCCTCGGCGCCCAGCCGAGACCGGACGGCAGCGCGTTCGTGCACTGGAACAGCGTCGGCCCGAACGTCGCCTACTTCGTCCACCAGCGCGACGTCACCGCCGGGCAGGCCTTCTTCCGCTGGGGTCTGCCGACGGCCGAGACCCAGGTCGTCGCCGATCCGCTGATCAACGGCCACGTCTATGAGTTCAAGGTCACCGCCGCGAACGCGGCAGGTGAGGGCCCGCAGTCGGCGACGATCCAGATCACCGCACGGGGCGGCACCCCGCCGGCGCCTTCGCTGTCGGTCTCCCCCGGCGACGGCAAGGCGACGCTGACGTGGAACTCGGTCCAGCCGGGCGCCTACTACTTCATCCACCGCAGGAACGTCAGCGCGAACGAGAACTTCACCAAGTTCCCCATCCCGGTCCAGGAAACATCCTTTGTGGACTCCTTCCTGACCAACGGCGACACCTACGAATACGTCGTGTCCGCGTCCAACGAACACGGTGAAGGTGCCTGGTCCAACGGTGCGTTGGTGCGTCCGCTGCCGCCTCTGCCCGCTGCTCCCGCCTCGCTCACCGCGAGCCCGGGCGACGGCAAGGTGACGCTGCAGTGGTCGGCCGTGCCGAACTCCTGGTACGTGGTCGAGTACCGCGATGTCACCGCGGGCCAGGGATTCCGGTCCGTGCAGACGCTCAGCCCGGCCACGACGTGGGTGCACACGTACCTGACCAACGGCCACACCTACGAATATCGGGTGCGTGCGACGAACATCGCCGGTAACGGCGGGCCGTCACCCACCCGCAGCGCCAGGCCGATGCCGCCGATCCCGTCCGCGCCGAGCAACCTCTCGGTCCAGTCGGTGGGCGACGGCACGGTGACGATCTCGTGGCAGGCCAGCCCGAGTCCGTGGGTCGGCTACGTGATGGAGACGAAGGAGACCAGTGCTTCGTCGTGGCGTCAGCTCCCGGCCGGGTGTTGCGGTCACACCAGCATGTGGCTCACCAACGCGGTCGAGTACCAGTTCCGGATCCGTGCCACGAACATGACGGGTGCCAGCGGTGCGACCAACACCGTGACCGCGACTCCGATGCCACCGTTCCCGGTCGCGCCGTGGGGCGTGAGCGCGACGACGGGCTCCTACGCGGGCGCGATCAACCTGTCGTGGAGCGCGAGCTCGACACCGAACGTCTGGTACTGGGTCTCCTACCGGCAGGCCGGTCCTCCGACGACGCCGCAGCAGCCGTCGCGGGAGGAGTGGACCAGGCTCCCGTACCCGCTGCCGCAGACGTCGATCACGGTGACGGGCCTGGCGTGGCAGGAGGTCTACGAGTTCCAGGTGCAGGCCACCAACGCCGCCGGCACCAGTGGCCGCACCTCCGTGCCGTGGGCGATCGCGCAATGGGGCAGGTCCGCGACCTGGCGGCCGGGCAACTCCACGAGCGGCGCCAACGGCCTGGCCAGGCGTCACACGAGCAACGACTGCGGCTACACCAGGTACCAGATGGTCTGCTTCAACTCGCACGGGTTCTTCTTCGCCGACCAGCCCATGACGATCGGCGACTACCTGCTGTACCCGGACAGCCGCGCCGACTTCGAGACCCGGCTGATGTGCGAGTCGATCAAGCGTGCGGACATCCGCAAGAGCAGGTGGGGGCTCCCGGCGCACACGCTGGAGCCGTGGTTCCCGCGGTTCGAGGAGCACGAGAAGATCCACTCCGACCAGTGGGAACAGTATTCGGCGCCGCCGAAGTTCATCCACGCCTACCTGTTCGAGGAGATGTTCCCGCCGAACGACTTCGAGGTCGGCGCCAACCTGTGGTGGGGCGGGTACCGGGTTCAGGAGAGCGGATCGCCGACCACGGGTGTCCGGCAGGGATGCGGGTGGCTGTATCCGGGTTAGAACCGCGGCGCCGCAGTGGTCGCCTGAGGGCCGAGGACGTTCAGCAGAGCGAGCGCCTCGGCATCGGGAGACCCCTGCGGCGCGCTGTAGAGCACGAGGTGCTGGTCGCGGTCCGTGAGCGCGAGCGAGTCGCAGTCGACGGTGATCGGGCCGACGACCGGGTGGCGGAAGGTCTTCCGCAGCGTCGGCGCGGCCTGCACGTCGTTCCGTTCCCAGAGGCGGGCGAAGTCGGGGCTGGCGCGGAGCTCGTCGACGAGGCCGGTCACCGCGGGATCCGCCGGGTAGCGGGCGAGGGTGGCGCGGAGCTCCATCACGACGTGGTGGCGGAACTCGGCGGCGTCGGAGATCCCGTACAGCGGCTCTGGCCGGGCCGGTTCGAGGAAGGCGCGGCGGGCGAGGTTGCGGTGCTTCGGGGCGAGGCCGGCGAAGTCCTCCATGAGCGCGGCCGCGAGGTCGTTCCACGCGAGCACCTCGAACGTGGCCGAGATGACGAAACCGGCGGTCTGCGGCAGCCGTTCGAGGAGCGCGAGGATGCTCGGGCGGACCTCACGCCCGTGCATACGGGTGCGGGCTGGTGCGGCGCCGGCGAGGACGTGGAGGTGGTCCGACTCGGCGTCGGTGAGCAGCAGTGCGCCCGCGATCCCGGCGAGGACCTCGGCCGACGGCCACGGCGCCCGGCCCTGTTCGAGCCGGACGTAGTACTCGGTGGAGATGTGCGCGAGGACCGCAACCTCCTCGCGGCGCAGGCCCGGTGTGCGGCGGCGTGGTCCGGAGGGGAGGCCGACGTCCTGGGGCCGGAGCCGTTCGCGACGGCTGCGGAGGAACGCCCCGAGTTCCTGCTTGCTCATACCCCGAGTCTGCCTGCTGGACCGTGGCGGATCCTGGTACAGCCTGTGCCTGCATCCGGGTCCGCGGTCAGGCTGACATTGTCGTCATGACCAACAACATCGATTCGGCGAACATCGCATCCATTGGCCTCCTGACCGGCAAGGTCGTGCTCATCACCGGCGCCAGCCGTGGCATCGGGGCGGCCGCGGCCAGGCTCTTCGCCTCCGAAGGGGCCTCCGTCGTGCTCGCCTCCCGCGGCACGGAAGCCCTCGACCACATCGTCGGCGAGATCCGCGCCGACGGAGGTGTCGCCGACGCCGTCGCCCTGGATCTCGCGGACCGCGCCAGCATCCGTGCGGCGGTCGACCACGTCGAGCAGCTGCACGGACGGCTCGACGGCGCCTTCAACAACGGTGCGACGATCCAGCAGCCCGGGCCGCTCGACACCACCAGCGACGAGGACATCGACGAGCAGTTCGCCGTGAACTTCCGTGCGCACTGGACGGCCATGACCGCCGAGGCCGCGCTGATGCGGCGCAACGGCGGTGGGGCGATCGTCAACACCTCGAGCATCGGCAGCCGTCGTGCGAACCCGGCGCTCCCCGCGTACGGCGCCATGAAGCGCGCGCTCAACAGCATCACCGAGACCGCGGCCGTGACGTGGGCCGGCGAGGGCATCCGGGTCAACGGCATCACGCCCGGCGGCACCGCCACGGAGATGATCGACGCGTGGGAGGCGGCCACCCCTGGCATCGTGGATCGCATCAACGCGTCGACGCCGCTCGGTCGCATGGCCGAGCCGCGCGAGGTGGCCGAGGTCGCCGCGTGGCTGCTCAGCGACCGCGCCTCGATGGTGACCGGTGCGCTAGTGCCGGTCGACGGTGGCGCCGGCGCCTGAGTGCAGGCCTGTGGTTCGGCCGAGAACCGTGCGCAGGCCGTCGATGCCGGTGAAGTGGTGCCCGCTCATCCCCACCAGTTCGGCGGCCCGCACGTTCTCCAGCTTGTCGTCGACGAACAGGATGTCGTCGCCGCCCAGCCGGTCGCGGCACCACTCGAACGCCCCGCGCTCCGGCTTCGCGTAGCCGATCCGGCACGAGAAGGCGCGCAGCTCGAACAGGTCCAGCCACTCGTAGGTGCGTTCGAAGTTCCGCGCGTGGTCCTCTGGGATGTTGGACAGCAAGGCGATCCGCTGGCCGGCGTTGTGCAGTTCGTGCAGCAGCGCGACCATCTCGTAGTCGACCCGGCTCCAGCTCGCGACGTCCTTCTCGACGAGTGGCGGGTGCCCCACGAGCCGCCAGTACTCCTCGGCCGTCACGTCGCCGCGGTCGTAGCCGGGCCGGTGCGCCCAGTAGGCGTCCCAGAACTCGGGCGACGTGCTCATCGTGGCCATGACCTCGGCTGACTGGTCGCGGGCGATCACCCCGAACATGTCGAACAACACGATCATGCCGTCACCACCGTCACGCCCGCCGCCTCCAGTCCCTGATCTCCGTCCGCATCGGTCACCACAGCGTCCAAAGAGGACGCCGGAGCCACGTGGGCCAGCGCCGTGCGGGTCAGTTTCGAGGCGTCGACGGCGGCGATCACCCGCCGGGCCGACGCGATGGCCGCGCGTTTCACCGACGCGTCCTCCAGGTCGAACGCCGTCATGCCGTGCTCGGCCGAGAGTCCGCAGCAGCCGATGACGGCGGTGTCGAAGCGCAGGGCCTGCACGGACGCCAGCGTCAGCGGACCGGTCAGGGCCAGTTCGCCGGGGCGTGGGCGGCCGCCGGGCACGAGCAGCGTGAGCGTTGTCGAAGAAGACAACACGTTCACGGCGTGCAGCGACAACGGCATGACGGTCATGCGTCTGTCGTGCAGCAGGCGCGCGACTTCGAGGCACGTGGTGCCGCTGTCCAGAACGACCGACTCACCGTCCGCGAGCAGGCCCGCGACGGCCGTGGCGATGCGGCGCTTGGCGTCCATGTTCTCGTCCGACCGCAGGGCGAACGGGGGTTCCTCGCCGCGCAGGAGCAGGCTGCGCGCGCCGCCGCGGTAGCGTTCCAGGACGCCCTGGGCGGCGAGGGCCTCCAGGTCGCGGCGGATCGTCATCTCGGAGGCGCCGGTCAACCGCGCCAGCTCCGCCACACCGAGCGAGCCGGCGTCACGGACCGCCTCGCTGATCTGCTTCAGTCGGGACACGGCCGTGATTGAACAACATTTGTGTTCGATACTCAAGCTTTCGAACACGAGATTTGTTCGTTAGCGTAAGCATGTGAACGCTCTCAGGGCCGCGCGGGTGGCCACCTTCACGTACTTCGCCCTCAACGGGTTCCTGCTGGGCCTGTGGCTCGTGCACATCCCGACCGTCGAGCAGCGCACCGGCATCGACCACGCCGAACTCGGCCGGTTGCTGCTGCTGCTCGGACTGGGCGCGTTCATCGGCATGCGGCTGGGCGGCAAGTTCACCGACCGCGTGGGCGTGAAGCTGGTCCTGCCGGGCGCGGGCGTGTTCTGCAGTGTGGCGGCCCTGTTGCCGGGGGTGGCGGTCAACCAATGGACGCTCGGTGCGGCGCTGCTCATCTTCGGCGTTGGCAACGGGCTGATCGACGTCAGCATGAACGCGCACGCCGTGGTGGTGGAGCGGCACTACAAGCGTCCGGTGATGTCGGCGTTCCACGCGACGTGGTCGCTCGGCGGTGTGGCGGCGGCGCTGACCGGCGCACGGACGTTGAGCTGGGAGCTCTCCCCCGCCGTCACGCTCAGCACGGCGGCAGCGCTCGGTGTCGTCGTCAGCATCGTCACGGCCAAGTTCCTGCTCAACGAGAAGGAGGAGCAGCACGCGACCCAGCAGATCGGCAAGCGCAAGGTGCCGCGCCGGATCTGGGTCATGGCGGCGCTCGCCGGCATGGTGATGCTGTCGGAGGGCGCCGCGAACGACTGGAGCGTGCTGCACCTGCAGGACGTCCTCGGCGCCTCGCCGGAGATCGCGGCGTTCGGCTACGGCGCGTTCGCGACCACGATGACGGTCGGACGGTTGCTCGCGGACCGGATCACCGCGAAGGCCGGTCCGATGGCCGTGCTGCGCTGGGGTTCGGCGATCGGGGCGGTGGGCATCGCGACCGCGGCACTCTCGCCGTGGATCTGGCTCGCCCTGCTGGGCTGGGCGATCGCCGGGATCGGCCTGTCGGGCACGGTACCGCAGCTGTTCAGCGCGGCTGGTCACGCAGAACCCGGTGCGGCGGCGGCGAACATGTCGCGGGTGGTCGGGATCGGTTACCTCGGCGTGCTGGCCGGACCCGCGGTGATCGGATGGATGACGCACGTCATGCCGCTCAACATCGCGTTCCTGCTGCCGGTGGCGTTCTGCGTGGTCGCGGCGCTGTCGGCGGGAGTGTTGCGGGCCGAACCCGCCGAGGAGCGGGTCGCGGCGTAAGAATGCCCGCATGGATCTCGCCGAACTGGATCTCACCACCGCACACCTGGCCGACGCCTGCATCCGGTCCAACATCCCGGTCCGCACGGCCACCCTGTCGCCGGTCATCCCCGGCACCAGGACGTCCGGCCGCGTCCTGCCCGCCCGGCATGCGGGCAGCGTCGACATCTTCCTGGAGGCCATCGAGCGCAGCCGGCCCGGCGACGTGCTGGTCGTCGACAACGACGGCCGCACCGACGAAGCCTGCGTGGGCGACCTGATCGTGCTGGAGGCGCGTGAGGCCGGGCTGGCGGGCGTGGTGATCTGGGGACTGCACCGCGACACCCAGGACATCCGCGGGATCGGGCTGCCGGTGTTCAGCCTCGGCGCCAACCCGACCGGCCCGTTGAGCCTGCGCGACCGTGCGCCCGAGGCTCTCTCGACGGCCGAGGTCGACCAGTGGACCGTCACGTCCGATGACGTCGTGTTCGGTGACGACGACGGCGTGCTGTTCGTGCCCGCGTCCGATTTGGACGCTCTGCTCGCCAAGGCCGCGAGCATTCGCGACGTCGAACGCGCGCAAGCCGAGCGCGTGAGGCAGGGTGAGTCCCTGCGCAGCCAGCTCCGGTTCGACGACTACCTGGCGAGCGGGCTGACGTTCCGCGAGCATCTGCGCAAGATCGGCGGCGCCGTCGAGGAGTGAGGCCATGATCTCCGCGATTTCGGACAGGTACACGGCTCGCGCGGACGCGTTCGAGGCGAAGGTGTTGGGCGTGCGCGCGGACCAGTGGGGCAACCCGTCGCCGTGTGCGCAATGGACCGCGCTCGAGGTGGTGGACCACATCATCGAGATGCACGGCGTGATGCTGGGTGTTGCGATCCCACGCACCGAGGACCCGCTGACGGACTTCCGCGAGGCACGGCGTCAGGTGCAGGAGGCGCTGGCCTCTAGTCGTGCGCGCGAAGAGGTCACCACACCCGGCGGCCCGATGACGCTGGAAGACCACATCGACCAGGTCGTGAGCGACGACCTCGTGCTGCACGGCTGGGACCTCGCCCGCGCCACCGGCCAGGACGAGACGATCCCCGCGCCGGACGTGGAACGCCTCTGGGCCACCGCGACCGCCGTGCCCGCCGAGCTGATGGAACGGTTCCGCACGCCCGGCGCGTTCGGTCCCGGCATCGAGGTCTACGGGCCCGAGGTGAAGGTGCCCGACGACGCCCCGCTGCAGGACCGGCTGCTCGGGTATGTGGGCCGGGACCCCGTGTCGAAAAGCGTCTGAGCGGTTCGACGGGTCCGTACAAAGGCAGCCGCTGAGAGGAAGACCGATGGACTGGACTCTGGAAGTCGTCGTGGTGCCGGTGTCGGACCTGGACCGCGCCAAGCAGTTCTACTCCGAACAACTGGGCTTCAAGGTCGACCACGACACGACGTTCAACGAGGACACCCGCGTCCTGCAGCTCACCCCGCCCGGCTCCGGCTGCTCGATCGTCATGGGCAAGGGCATCGTCAAGGGCGAGCCGGGCACGTTGAAGGGCGTCCAACTCGTGGTGTCGGACCTGGAAAAGGCCCGCGCGCAACTGATCGAACGCGGCGTCGAGGTCGGCGAGATCGTGCGCATGAACGAGGCAGACGGAGGGTCGTTCATCTTCTTCGACGACCCGGACGGCAACAGCTGGGCCGTGCAGGAGATCAAGGCCCGCGCAACCGGTGGGGAGTGGAAGTGAAGTACATGCTGGTCAGCTACGGCGGCAGCCAGGAGGACTGGGAGGGTCTCGCCGCCTGGTCGGACGAGGACATGCACCGCATGATCGCCTACATGCGGAACCTGAACGACGAACTCCAGGCGTCCGGTGAGCTGCTGCAGTCCGAGGGGTTGAGCGGGCCGGCGCGGGCGTTCGTGGTGCGCGGGTCCGACGACGGGCCGGTCGTGGTGGACGGGCCGTTCGCGGAGTCCAAGGAGGTCATCGCCGGGTACTGGGTGGTGGACGTGGACTCGCGGGAACGGCTGCTGGAGATCGCCCGCAAGGCGTCGGCGTGTCCCGGGCCCGGCGGGAAGATCCTGAACCAGCCGATCGAGGTGCACCCGATCATGGGCGCACCCGACGTGGATCCGGAGACGCTGGCGCCGTACGAGAAGTAGCACCCGGTCAAGGCCTGGGCGATACGCCGGAACCCCTCCTCGCGACAGATGAGGAGGGGTTCCGGCGTATCAAGACCGACGAGTGTGCTCGTGATCAGTTACTGGTTGGCTCCAACGGCGACCATCTTTGCGGCGCTTGTCGCGGAGTTGTTCGCGTACAGGAACAACTTGCGGCTGCACGAGGCCCGGGAGCGCCTCAAGTGGGTCAGCTGGATGATGAAGCGCCAGCAACAGGAGCTGCTGCGGCGCGTGCAGCCCTCCCGCCGCCGGTTCCAGCGGTGAGGGGCCGGGCGGGCCCGGCCCCTCACGCCGTCACTTCAGGTCGTACGCGCGGATGATCGTCTGATCGACGGACCCGTTGGCGTCACTCGTCTTCGCCTTCAGCGACACCGACTTCGCGTGCCGCGGGTGCACCAGCGCGGCCAGGTACTTGTCACGCACCTTGAACACCGGCGCCGCCTGCCACGTCTTGCCCTCGTCGTAGGACACCTGGACCTGCGGCTTCTTCACATCGGCCACAGACGAGGAACCGTTGCGCTCCACCGTCACCGGGATCGTGAACGCACGACCGGCGGGTGCCCGGTTGTGGTCGTCGAGCTGGGGCGCGAACCGCACCGCCAACACCGGCACCGACTTGTACTCCTCGCCGTCCACGTGCGACGACGTGAAGGTCCAGTCGGTGACGACCTTCGACGACTGCGAGTCGCGGGCCGCCTCGGTGTGCACCTGGTAGCGCTTCTTCTCCGCCGGCACGCCGGGGAGGTAGGCCGAGCCCGCGTACGGCTGGTCGAAGATCACCTTGCCGTCCAGGGTCACGACGGTCTTGCCGGTGTGGTCGGTCATGCCGGTGGTGCCGGGGGCGCTGAACATCGGCACGTCCAGGCGGAGCAGGTCACCGACTCGGCCGGCGTACCGCACGTAGCGCGAGTCGTTCGGCACGGCCGGGCCGTACACTGCGCTGTTCCAGTGCTCGGTGGACTTGCCGTGTTTGAACGACCGCTGGACGCCGGTGAACTGGTAGCCGAGGCTCGGGTACTCGCCGAGCTTCGTGAACTCGGTCAGCGAGCCGGACCACGGCACGTCCGGGGTGTAGAACTCCTTGAGCCGCAACGGAAGCGGGCCCGAGGCGCCGTTGTCGCGCTGCCCGACCGAGCCCGGCACGCGGGCGTGCGTGACCGAGTCGACGCGGGCCAGGTCACGGTCCTTCACGACGCGCTGGACGTTCTCCGGCACGCGGGTCTTCTCGGCGATCCGCACGTGGTACTGGTACGGGCTGAGGTGGAAAGTGCCGTTGCCGTCCGGCTTGGCCATCACGCTGGACGCGCCGAACTCGAACTTCGGCCACGAGGTCTTCGACGGCCGGACGAGGACGCCCTCGAAGTCGTTCATGATCCAGGAACCGCCGGTCTCGCCCCAGTTCGCCTTCATGTCGAACACCAGCTCGGAGCTCGCCGGCGCGGCCTCCTGCTCGACCTTGATCGACGGCCGGTTGCCCTGCCGTGCGTCGAACACGATGTCGGCGTTGCCGGTCACCTCGAGCGCCGGCTCGGTGAGGATCGTGTTGACACCGCGCTTGGTCGGGTCCGGGTTGCGGGTGTAGATCGAGCCGTCCAGGAAGAACGTGCCCTTGGGCAGGCGCTGCAGGATCGTGCCCGACTCGTCGAACCGGAAGTGCGCCTGCGGCTTGTTCACGTCGACGAAGCGGTAGTTGTAGTTCGGCGTGGGTTTGCCGTTGCCGTCGAGGAACGTGAGCTTCACGTCGTAGCTCTCGACCTCCTTCACCACACCGACCGGCACGCGCACACCATCAGAAGACACCACCACTGCGCCGTAGACGGCGTCCGGCACCGACGCGCGTGTGTCCGCGGTGACCACGGCGTCCGCCGAACCACCGGCGGGGATGGTCAGCTTCGCCGGAGACACGCTGAACAGACCGGCAGCGGCGGGCTTCACCTCGGCGACGCTCAGGTCGAGGGTCACGGCGGCAGCACCGTTGTTGCGGTAGGTCAGCTTCTGCGTGATGGGCTGGTCGTCGTCGTGCGGCCACGCGGCGGTGCCCAGGGTCAGGCTGCCGGCGGACGTCGAGACCCCGGCTGAGACAGCGCGGCCCACGTCGAGGCGTCCGGCGCCCTGCTCGTAGATGCTCAGCGACGGGTTGGGCTTGGCCGAGTTCATCAGCGCGGCCTTGATGTCGACGGCCTTCCACGCCGGGTGCTGCGAGGCGATGATCGCCGCCGCGCCGGCCACGTGCGGCGTGGCCATCGACGTGCCGGACAGCGCGACGTGCGCGTCGCCGACGGGCGTGCCGATCTGGCCGTTCTTGGCCTTCGCGGCCACGATGTCGACGCCCGGCGCGGTGATGTCGGGCTTGACCGCGTTGTTGTACCAGCGCGGTCCGCGTGAGGAGAACTCGGCGAGCTTGTCGTCGCGGTCCACGGCGCCGACGGTGAGGGCGGCGTCGGCGGACGCGGGCGAGCCCATCGCGCCACCGGAGTTGCCGGCGGCGACCACGAACAACGCGCCGGTTTGCTCGGTGATCCGGTTGAGCGCCTGCGACATCGGGTCGGTGCCCTCGTCGGGCCACGAGCTGCCCAGGCTCATGTTGATGACCTTGGCCTTGGTGGCGGCCCACTCCATGCCGGCGATGATGTCGCTCTCGCGACCGCCGCCGTAGTCGCCGAGCACCTTGCCGTTGACGATCTTCGCGTCGGGCGCGATGCCCTTGTACTTGCCGTCACCGGTGACGGTGGACGCGACGTGCGTGCCGTGGCCGACGCGGTCGTCGGTGGTGTCGCTGTCGCTGAAGTTCTTCGACTCGACGACGGCGCCCGCGAGGTCCGGGTGCGTCTCGTCGACGCCGGTGTCGAGGATCGCGACGGTGACGTCCTTGCCGGTGAAGCCCTTCGCCCACGCCTGGGGTGCGCCGACCTGCGCGGCGCTGCGGTCCAGGGACGCGGTCACCTTGCCGTCGAGCCAGATCTTGCCGGTGCCCGCCGCCCGAGCACCGGTCCAGAAGCCTGCGTTCTTGTCGACGCGCACCGCGTGTGCGCCGATGCTCGGCAACGACTCCGCGCCCGCCGCGCTGATCCCCTGCCCCTGCACGATCAGCGGAATGGTCTTGCTGGAGGCGTCGTCGTAGCCGGATCTGGCCAGCAGCGAGACGTCGAACAGCCGCTCGTCCAGCGCGCCGGAGTTGAGCCCGGCCTGGGCGTCGAGCGGGACGACGTGGAGGTCGCCCTGCGGGTCCCTGAACGTCCGGAATCCGACGTTCTCCCTGCCCTTGGCCCCTCTGGCCTGCACCTTGCCGTCGGCGACGACGACCTCGTCACCGGTGACGAGCGTGACCTTGGTGGTCAGCCCGTCCGTGCGCACCTGCTGTTCCTGTTGCGGTGCCGCGGAAACAGGAACGGCTGCCGTGGCGGCAACCACGACAGCCGTCAGTCCTGCGGCGATGTGTGATCGTTTCAACGCGAACTCCCCTGGGTTCACTGTGGAGGCCGTAGCCCTCAGTGACTAAGACCCTCCCCACAGTGGCCGCGTTGTACGCCAGGTCACATCAACGGTTCACAGAACCGCTCGCTCGACGGCCGCCTCGACGTGCAGGCGGGTGGTCGGGAACACCGGAAGCGGCACGTCGGCCTGGGTGATCAGGAGCTCGATCTCGGTGCAGCCCAGGATCACGCCTTCTGCCCCTTCGAACCGGGAGATCACGTCTTGATAGGCGCGGCGGGACTCGTCGCGGACGACGCCCAGGCACAGCTCGTCGTAGATGATCCGGTGCACGGTCGCGCGGTCCTCCGTGGACGGCAGCAGGACGCGCAACCCGTGCGACTCCAGGCGTTCGCGGTAGAACGCCTGGTCCATCGTGAACCCGGTGCCGAGCAGACCGACCGTTGTCAGGCCCGCTGCCTTGATGGCGGCGGCGGTCGTGTCGCCGAGGTGGATCACCGGGATGTCGACGGCGGCCTGGACCTGGTCGAACACCTTGTGCATGGTGTTGGTGCAGATCAGCAGGAAGTCCGCACCCGCGGCCTGCACACCCGCGGCCGCCTCGGCGAGCGCCTTGCCGGCGTCGTCCCAGCGGCCTTCGACCTGCATGCGTTCGATCTCGGCGAAGTCCACGGAGTGCAGCACGACCTTGGCGGAGTGCAGGCCGCCGACGCGTTCGCGTACCAGCACGTTCGCCAGCCGGTAGTACTCCGCGCTGCTCTCCCAGCTCATTCCGCCCAGCATGCCGATCGTCTTCATGCCGCCAGTCAAGCATTCCAGCGCGGGTCACGGCCCGTGGCGGCCAGGAGCTGCTCCATCGCGGACGCGTCGGCCGGTGCGTCGACGGGTGCCTTGAACACGTTCATCTCGATGGCCATCGGCCCCATCTGCTCGACGAGGTTTTTGACCTCGGCGAACACCTCGGGGTCGGGCTCGAAGCGCTGCCTGGTCGCCTGGGCGAGGTCGGAGATGTGGATGGTGAGGTCGAGCAGCACGAGCCCGCCGACGGTCTGTGCGGGCATCTGCATGTTGCCGGCGATGCCCTCGTCCGCGCCGGGTTGTCCCCACGCGTCGACGAGCTTCGCGGTCTCGGCAGGGAACTGCGCGCGCCAGTCCGGATAGGACGGCGTGTGGCTGAAGTCGGCGTCCTGCTTCGCGGCGAGCTTCTGGAACTCGACGACGACGTGCATCAGGTGGTCGAGCAACGCGCGGACGTCGTAGTCGGCGCACGGGGTGGGCTTGGTCAGGTCGTCGTCGCTGATGGACGCGATGACGGGCAGTGCGTGGTCGCGGGCGCGGTCGAGCAGGACACTGAGCTTCATGGTTGCTGACGCTATGTCTGGCACGGTTCGGCGTTCTTGAAGAAACGCGCCAACTTAGGATCGGTGCCGTGCAGGGGCCGCGTCGGGACACTCGGGGGATCGTGGACGCGCGCGAGCTGTTCGCTCGTGTGCGGTTCCGGCGCCGCATGCCGTGCGCCGAGTTGCAGCCGTATCTGGAGCACTACTGGCTGATCGATGGTCAGTTGGATTCGCCGTACACCACACACGTCGTGCCGCATCCGTCCGTGAACGTCGTCTTCGAACACGGGCACCCGCAGCCGGAGATCGCCGGCGTCGGGCTGGGGTTGTTCAGCCGGGTGCTGGACGGGCGGATTCGGGTGGCGGGCGTGCAGTTCCGGCCGGGTGGGTTCCGGCCGTTCCGTGCCGAGCCGGTGTCGCACTGGACCGGGAGGCACGTGCGGCTCGACGTTCCCGCCGCGCTGGTGCTCGACGTGGAGGACGAGGACGGCCGGGTGGCCGCGCTCGACGCGTTCCTGCTGGGGATGGGGCCGGTGCCCGATCCGCAGGCGACGAACGCGATGGAGCTGGTCCAACGGATTCGCGACGACCGGGAGATCCGGCGGGTCGCGGACTTCGCCAGGGCCGAGGGTGTCGCGGTGCGCACGATGCAACGGCTGTTCGCGGATTACGTCGGGGTGAGCCCGAAGTGGGTCATCCTGCGGTATCGGATCCACGAGGCGTTGGAACGCGCGGAGTCCGAGGTGGAGTGGGCCCGGTTGGCCGCTGATCTCGGATACAGCGACCAGGCCCACCTCGTGCGTGACTTCACCCAGACCGTTGGAGTGACTCCAACGGCTTACGCGCGGGCACTCAGTTGAAGTACTCGCACAGCTCGACGAGGATCCCCTCGGGACCGCGGACGTAGCAGGTCTTCAGCATGTCCTGGTAGGTCTCGACGTTGCGGACCACCTCGGCGCCGTGCGGTTTGAGGCGGGCGAGGGTGTCGTCGAGGTCGTCCACGATGAACGCGACGTGCCGCAGGCCCAGGGCGTTGATCGGCGCGTGCGAGCTGCCGTCGATGCTTTCCGGGGTCTGGAACTCGCTGAACTCGATCCGGTACCGGTCGTCCGGGGTGCGCAGCATCGCGATCTCGCTCTTGGAGCCGTCGAGCCCGATGACGCCGTCGACGAACTCTCCCTCCATGTGCGCCTTGCCTTCCAGCTCCATGCCGAGCTCCTGGAAGAACGTCACGGCGGCGGCGAGGTCGGTGACGGTGATGCCGAGGTGGTGCATGGCCTTGATTGCCATTTCGGGTGCCTCCTGGTTGCTTTGTACCCCTGGGACGGAGCCGCCGACATCATCTCTACATCGAAAGTGGTCCAACTTCGAAGCCGAGTTTTGGCTCTGCTTTCTGGACCGCTTTGACGGCAGAGTCACCGGCATGAGCCTCGCATTCCTGGTCACGACGTTGATCGCGGTCGCCACGCCCGGCACCGGTGTGTTGTACACGCTGTCGGCCGGTCTCGCGCACGGCCGGAAGGCGAGCGTCATCGCCGCGTTCGGCTGCACCCTCGGGATCGTGCCGCACGTGCTGGCCACCGTCACGGGACTAGCGGCGCTGTTGCACACGAGCGCGCTGGCGTTCGAGATCGTGAAGTACCTCGGTGTCGCGTACCTGGTGTACCTGGCGTGGATGACCTTGCGGGACAAGAGCGAACTGGTGGCGGAAATCGGCACAGCCACCAAGACCGCGCCCGCCTCGGCGCGCAAGGTCGTGGTGTCGGCGGTGCTGATCAACCTGCTCAACCCGAAGCTGACGATCTTCTTCGTGGCGTTCCTGCCACAGTTCGCGACGGGTTTCGGGCAGATGCTGCAGCTCAGCGCGGTGTTCATGGCGCTGACGTTCGTGGTGTTCGCCGTGTACGGGGTGTTCGCGGCGTCGATGCGCGACCGGGTGCTGGCCCGGCCGCGCGTGATGGTGTGGCTGCGCCGGTTCTTCGCGGCCTCGTTCGCCGCACTCGGCGCGAAGCTAGCGCTCAGCTAGTGCCGCCTGGACGTCGGCGGCGGACGGTTCGGTGTAGTACTCCGACGAGGCCTGGCCGTTCACGACGTAGGAGTGCGACGGGCACGTGGCGTCGGCAGACCCGTCCAGAGGCCGGACGGCGATCCTGCGGCCGGTGCGGGCCTCCCGCACGGACAGCTCCCACCGGCCCTGGTAGCGCGTCGTCGTCGCGGACGTTCCCGTCCCCGGGCCCTGGTTGTAGTCACAGGTGCCCAGCCGCCCTCCCGACCCGAGCAGGCTGAGACAGGCCACCTGCTGCACGGCGGGCAGGTCCTCGTCCTTCTCGACCGGCAGCACGTCGAAGTCCGGTGCGCGCCGGAACCCGTGGCCGGTGTCCAGGTAAGCGCGTGTCACCCGCTCGCCCGAGGAGAGGGAAGCCGACCTCGGGTTGGGTGTGCGGTCGGCGCACGTCCGTTCGAGGTCCTTGTCCTTCAGCGGCATGCCCAGGATCGCGTAGGAGATCAGCAACGCACCCAACGCCACCGTCGTCGTCAGGATCCCGGCGACGGCCACCGCGCCGGTCCTCCGCCAGGGGGTCCACCGGCCGGGGCGGCGCAGATGTCCCCGAAGCCACGCGTACACGATCAACAGGCTGATCAGTGCGGCCGGGGCGAACAGGAAGAACGGCGTCAGCGGAGATCCTCCGGCCGTGAAGATTCCCGCAGGCAACAGGCTCAGCAGCGCCAGGATTGCTCCGGCGCCGTACACGTATCCGTCGGCCGCACTGTCCTTGCTCACCGCTGTCTCCCCTGGTCCCGGCCTGGGCCGGAATCATGGATCGGCCGGTGCGGGACGGGTCCCGGCTAGCAGTTGGCGGCGCGCTCCAGCAGCAGCGTCTTCTCGCGCTCGTTGCGGGTCAGCGAGGCGGCCTTCTCGAACTCGGCCTTCGCCTCCTCGGTGCGGCCGAGCTTCGCCAGGAAGTCGCCGCGCACGCTGGGCAGCAGGTGGTAGCCCTGCAACGCCTTCGCGCCGGCGATCTCGTCGACCAGCGCGAGTCCGGCGGCGGGTCCGAAGGCCATCGACAACGCCACCGCGCGGTTGAGTTCGACGATCGGGGACGGCGAGATCTGCGCGAGCACCTGGTAGAGCGTGGCGATGCGCTGCCAGTCGGTGTCCTCGGCCTTGCGCGCACGACCGTGACACGCGGCGAGGGCGGCCTGCACGTAGTACGGGCCGGGCGGCTGGTTGAGTGCTTCCGCGCGTTCGAGGGCTTTGAGGCCACGGCCGATGAGCAGCCAGTCCCACTTGCCGCGGTCCTGCTCCAGCAGCAGCACGGGTTCGCCGCCGGGGCCGGTGCGGGCCTTGGACCGGGAGGCCTGGATCTCCATCAGCGCGACCAGGCCGTGGACCTCGGCCTCCTTCGGCGCGAGTTCGGCGAGCACACGGCCGAGCCGCAGCGCCTCGGTGCAGAGTTCCGGACGCAGCCAGTCGTCGCCCTGGGTGGCGGAGTAGCCCTCGTTGAAGATCAGATAGATGACCTCGAGGACGCTGGCGAGCCGGGGCGCGAGTTCGGGGCCTTCCGGGACCTCGAACGGCACGCCGGCGTCGGCCAGGGCTTTCTTGGCGCGCACGATGCGTTGCGCGACGGTGGCGTCGCTGACCAGGAACGCGCGGGCGATCTCCTCGGTCTTGAGGCCGCCCAGCATCTTCAACGTCAGCGCGACCCGTGCCTCGGTGCCCAGCACCGGGTGGCAGGCGGTGAACATGAGGCTCAGCAGATCGTCGCCGATCTCGTCCTCGATGCCCTCGCTGGCGTCCGGCGTGGCCTCCTGGACGTCGCGGCCGATCTCCTCGACCTTGCGGTTGAAGTTCTCCCGCCGCCGGATCTGGTCGATGGACCGCCGTTTCGCCGTCGTCATCAGCCACGCGCCAGGATTCTTCGGCACGCCTTCTTCCGGCCACTGCTCCAGCGCCGCGACCAGCGCGTCCTGGGCCATCTCCTCGGCGAGACCGACGTCGCGCGTGTACCGGGCGAGCGCGGCGATGACCTTCGCCGACTCCATCCGCCAGACCGCGTCAATGGTGCGGTGCACCGAGGTTGTAGCCCCCATGGGGGCATCAGACCACAGGCACCTGACGTATTTCCACGACGCACGCCGGAAGGGGAATGCGCCGGACGCGTTCGACTGCTTCCTCGTGGTCGCGGACGTCGATCAGCCAGTACCCCGACACCCCGTACGCGTCCGGCAGCAGGTCACCCACGTCGAGCAGCACACCCGCGCGCAGCAGTGGGTCCCTGTGCAGCGCGGCCAACGGTTCCGGACTTCTGACGAACACCATGAACCGCACCGGACCTCCTCGTTCGCGCTCTCTCACAAGGACGTCGAACGAGGAGGTGCCGAAATCGACGCGAAGATCAGGCCGTGAAGTCGGCCGCGTGATCACGCGCCCACCGCGCGAACGTCCGGTACGGCCTGCCGGTCAGCGTTTCGTAGTCCGGCGACACCACGAACTCGTAGTCGGCGAAGTCATCGGGCTCGCCGCCCTCGTAGCCGCTCATGCCGAGGATGTAGCGGGCGATCTCCTCCGGCCAGCCGAGGCTCACGTAGTAGGCGAGCGCCTCGTCCCGTGTGACGTCCCGGAACGTCAGCTCGCGCCCGATCACCTCGCCGATGGCCTTGGCCATGTCCCGCTGCGTGATCTGCGGCGGGCCGGACAGGTTGTAGGCCTTGCCCGCGTGGCCGTCCTCGGTGAGCGCCTTGATCGCCACGTCGGCGATGTCGGCCTCGTGGATCGGCTGGCCGAAGTCGTCGGGGCTGGGGTGCACGATCGTGCCGTCCGCGCGGATCGACGGCCCCCACAGGTCGATCTTGTTGACCGCGAACTCGCCGGGTCGCAGATGCGTCCACTCGACACCCGACGCCTCGACGGCCTGTTCGACCGGCAGGTGGTGGGTGGTGTCGTAGCCGTAGGTCACCGCGCCCGAGGACAGCGTCACGATCCTGCGCACGCCGGCTTTCACCGCGCGGTCCACGACTTCCTGGGCGGTCGGCGGGTGCACGAACAGGTACAGCTTGTCCACGCCGTCGAACGGAAGGCTGTCCGGATCGTCGAGGTCGGCCTTGACCACCTCGACGTGTGCCGGGAAGTTCGCCTTGTCCGGGTTGCGGGTGATGGCCCGGACGTCGCCCTTCAGTCCCTGCACCACCAGCCGGCCGACGTTGCCCGTCGCACCGGTCACCAGGATCGTCATCGGATGCCCCCTTCGATTCCGTCCAGCAACTTCTCCAGCCCGTAGTCGAACGAGCCGCGCATGTTGTCCGCGAGCGTGTCCCCGGTGTCGTACGCACCGGCGTTCCACAGGTTCGTCATCGTCGGATACCGCTCGACGTCGAAGTAGTCGTCCCAGAACACCTGCCGCGCGCCCCACCACGAGTCCCCGGACTCACCCGTCACCGCCGCGAGCTGTTGATCGTCCACTTCGGACGCCGCCGCGCCGTGCACGAACCCCTCGACCGCGATGTGCGCGACCGTCACGTGCCGCGGCTCCAGCCCGGAGTCGGCCAGCGCCGCCAGCACGAACTCCTGGCCGTCCATCAGGCCGGGCCCGAGCGGCGGGCGCACCATCGACACGTCTCGCATCCACGGGTGTGCCTGGTAGACCGCGCGGGTGCGGTCGGCGTAGTGCTTGATGCGCTCACGCCACGTGCCCTCGGGCGTGAGATCGCGTTCCTGCAGCACGATGTCGGCCATCAGGTCGATCAGCTCGGCCTTGCCGGGCACGTGCGTGTAGAGCGACATCGTGCCGACGGCCAGTTCCTGTGCGACACGGGCCATCGACATCGCGCCGAGCCCTTCGCGGTCGGCCACCGCGATCGCCGCGGTGACGATCTGGTCGACGCTCACCTTGGGCTTCCTGCCCACCGGCTTCGGCTGCTGCGGCGTGCGCCAGAGCAACGCGAGCGTCCTGGCGGGGTCTCCCCCGCCGCTGCGTTCGGCGGCCATCCGCCCACCCCATTTCCGTAGGCCATACGGAAACAATACCGTACAGCCTACGGAAATGGCGAACAGTTACCTGACCAGGCTCGACCACGCTTCCGCGAGTGCGCTGTGACCAGCCGCTGTGGGGTGCACGCCGTCCTCGGACCAGCGCTCCGGTTCGGTCCGCGCGGACAGCGACGCGAACATGCGGTCGGCGGTGAGCAGTTCGGCGCCGTGTGCACGGGCGAGCTCGTGCACGACCTCGATCCTCGGATCAGCCGCGTGCCCGCGTCGGCGAGGGGCGCGAGCAGGCGCCGGTAGGTGGCCGCGAACTCCTCGGCGGAGGCCACGGGCTCACCGGGGTGGAAGGTGCGCCTGCCGACGTCGTTGATCCCGGCGAGGAGCGACACCACGTCCGGCCGCGCGTCGAGCACGTCGGTCTGCCAGCGAGCCTCCAGGTCCGCGATCGTTCGCAGGGGAATCCGGTGTTCAGCCAGGTGATGGGCCGGTCGGGGTGTTCGAAGCACCACCGGCCCGCGGCCTGCAGCGGGTAGCCGGCGCGGTCCTCACCGGGCGGCCGCCACAGGCCGGTGATCGAGTCGCCGGTGAACATGACGGTGTTTCCGGGGTTGAGCGTGATCGCCATGCCCCGCACCCTGACGCGGACCGCTGGCAGGCGTCGCACATCGCGCTGGTCCGGGCTGACAGGGAAGCTCAGCGGAAGCCCGCGTCAGTTGTTGACGTACCAGGTGACCCGGACCCCGCTCGGGGAGACGTCCCGCAGCTCCGCGCAGACCTCGTGCGTCGCCACGAGCCCGGTCCGCCGGCACATCCGCCCGTCGTCGTTCAGCGGACGCGCAGCCGTGAAACCCCGGGACGCAAGGTGCGTGCGCATGGTTTGAAGGGCGTCGTCGCCGGTCGCGGTCACTTCGCGCGAACAGTTGCCCGAACCGCAGTAGCGGTCGCTCTTGACCACACGCAACCCCGGCGGCACGGGCAGCACGCCCTCGTCACCGGGCGGGGCCTCCATCCGCATCAGGGCGACGAAGCCACCGGCCACGAACCCGCCGACCACCAGGACCGGCAACATCAGCACGAGGACTGTCCGCCCCTCCACGAGCAGGCCGGCTCCGAGGGCCACCGAGACGAGCAGCGGCAGGAGCCAGAACGTCTCGACGAACGACGGCACCCAGGGCCCGGACCAGTCCAGTGCGCGCGGCACGACGAACCACACCACCAGCCCCAGCACGATCAGCCCCACGATCATTCGTGTCCGCCGATAGCTCGTCGCACTCGAAGGAGCCCCCACATCCGCCATGCGCGCAGTATCTCCGAACGAGGAAACGCCGCCCCGGAGCGGGACGGCGTTTCCTCGTGGTGGGAGCTGGTTCTCAGGCTGCCAGATCGGCACCGGCCGGTTCGAGCAGCAGTTGCGTGACCCTCAGCTGCTGGGCGGCGGCCCGCAGGTCCTTGACGATCTCGGCGACGTCGTGGCCCAGGTCGTGATCGGCCCGCGAAGCCAGTGAGGTGGCGGAGGCGCCGAGCCGGGCGGTGGTTCGCCGGATGTCCTCCAGCGCGGCCCGCAGTTCCTCGACCGTCAGCGGGGAGTTCATGACCGCCAGGCCAGGCTGGTCAGCATTTCCTTGCCGCGTTCGGCGCTGCGCGGGTTGCTCAGCACGTCGTAGCGACCGGCCACGAGCTGGGTGGTCGAGGCGAAGTCGCGGCGGCCGCGCTGGGCGCCGTAGCGGACGGCGGCGCTGGCGAGGCCGAAGATCGTACCGGCGACCAGGCCCGTGATGATCGGGGCGATGGCGCCGCCGGTCGAGAACAGGCCCAGCAGCAGACCGACGAACAGACCGAACCAGGCACCCGACGCGGCACCCGCGCCGAGGACGCGGCCCCAGGTCAGGCGGCCGGTGACGCGTTCGACGATCATCGTCTCGACGCCGACGATGGTGACGTCGGCGACCGGGAAGTCGTTGTCCGCCAAGTGGTCGACGGCTCGCTGCGCCTCTTCGTAGGTGCCGTACGAACCGATGGGCCAGCCCGTGGGCGGAGTGGGCAGAGCGTTGACGCCTGCGTTGGCCCCTGCGGCAAACGGAGTCGCGGTGGTCATGTGCAACACCTCCGAAGTGCGATCCCCTACACCTGGTACTACGAACGCGCCTCCACGGGTGTTCCCGAAGTTGAGCTGATGTGACTCAGCTCCCCCTCGGTAAGCGTGATGTCCAGCGATTTCAGGGTTTCGGCGAGATCTTCGACCTGAGAAATCTCAGGTTCCGCACCCGCTCGCTCGACGGTGAACTTCGACCCGACCAGACGGCGGCTCAGGCCCGGTTCGAGACGCATGACGACGAGCTGGCGGCTGAACGGCGAACGCTCGTGCGTGGCGACGTAGTAGTTGGCGGCCATGTAGTCGACGGGCCGTTGCTCGACATCTGGTTCGAACGCGTGCATGTGCTGCCAGCCGTCCGCGGCCTGCTTCTCCAGCACCCACCGGCCTTCGGAGCGGCGCAACCGGTGCGGCCACCCGGCCTGGTCCACGACCGCGCCGTCGACCAGCGGCATGGGGTGCAGCATCCCGGCGCCGAAGCCGACGTCGACGAGGTGGTCGTCGACGATGGACATGAAGTGCGTGCGCGGCCCGGTCATGACGCGGCTCATCCTGCGTGCGACCGTGTATCCGAGACGTTCGAGCACGGCGGTGAACAGCAGCTGGTGCTCGTAGCAGTAGCCACCGCGGCGCCGGGTGATCATCTTGTCCTGGATGTCCGTGAGGTCCAGCGACGGCACGAGGCCGAGCATCACGTCGATGTTCTCGAACGGGAAGGCGCGCACATGCGCCTCGTGCAGCTCTGTCAGCGAACTCGTCGCGGACGCTCCCGTGCGCGCGAAGTACGCGTCGAGGTCCACCAAGTCCGTCTGCCACATGCGGTTCCCCCTGGTCAACGCGTACTCGACCTCGCCGTGCTCGCTGCCGGGCAACGGGTCGGCCCAGTCGACGTGGAACGTGCGGACGTGCCGCAGCCCGCACTTCTCCATGACGCGCCGCGATCCGGTGTTGACGAACATCGTGGTCGCGACGACCCGCTGCACGCCACCCTCGGTGAATCCGCGTTCGATCAGGGCCTTCCCGCCCTCGGTGGCGTACCCGCGGCCCCAGAACTCGCGGTGCAGCCGGTACCCGAGCTCGACCACGCCGTCGCCGACGGGTTTGAACTCGAACCAGCCGACGAACCGCCCGCTCGACTTCTCGTGGGCGGCCAGGAAGCTGTCACCGAGGAAGTGTTCGACCGGTTCGGGGTCGAGGTACCTCATGACCTCGGGGTCGGCGTGCAGCGCGTGCAGTTCGTCCACATCGGACGGCCCGAGCGGGCGCAGCGTCAGGCGTTCGGTTTCCACGAACGAATCGTGCCCCGGCCGTCCACCGGTTTACCGCACATCTGCGACGCGACCGCCGCCACCAGGCACAGCACGATGGCGAATCCGAACGCGATCGCGAGACCCTGCGCGAACGGTGCGGAGATCAGGCTCGGGAAGAACCCGCGGCCGGTCAGGAACGCGGCCTGGTCCGGCGGGAGCGTCGCGAGCTGGTCGCCGAGCAGCTGCTGGATCGGGTTGTAGCCGAGGAACGCCGCGAACAGCACGGCCACCGCGGGCAGTGAGGCGACCTGGGCGGCCGCGGCGGGAGGCACGCCGTGGTCCACCAGCCCGGTGCGCATCGCGGCGGGCAGCGACTGGGAGAACCCGACGATGATCAGGCTGAAGAAGAACCCGATGGACAGCACCATCGCGGTGTTCTGGAAGGTGGTCATCATGCCGCTGCCGGATCCGCGGGCGTTGGCGGGCAACGAGTTCATCACCTCGGCGCGGTTGGGCGAGGAGAACATGCCCATGCCGACGCCGGTGAACACGAGGATCAGCGCGAACGCCCAGTAGGGGAAGTCGACGGGCAACGCGATCAGCAGCGCGAACGTGCCCGCCGCGATCAGGTTGCCGGTGAAGGCGAGCATCCTGCTGCCGAGCCGGTCGGACAGGATGCCGGCGGTGGGCGCGGCGAGCAGGAACCCGACGGTCATCGGCAGCATGTAGATGCCGGCCCACAGCGGCGTTTCCTCGTAGGAGTAGCCGTGCAGCGGCAGCCAGATGCCCTGCAGCCAGATGATCAGGATGAACTGGAGCCCGCCGCGGCCCAGCGCCGAGGCGAAGTTCGCGATGTTGCCCCAGGTGAACGAGCGCGACCGGAACAGCTCCAGGTCGAACAGCGGGTTGGGCACGCGGTGCTCGATCGCGATGAACGCGGCCAGCACGAGCAGGCCGCCGGTCAGGCAGGCGAGCACGAGCGGGCTGGTCCAGCCGGTCTGGGAGGTGCCGTGCGGCTGGATGCCGTAGGTGATGCCGACCAGCACCGCGATCAGGCCGACGGCGAACGTGATGTTGCCCCACCAGTCCATCTCGGCGTGCCTGCGTTCGCCGGTGTCGTGCAGCTTGAGGTAGGCCCAGACCGTGCCGAACAGGCCGAACGGCACGGAGACGATGAAGATCAGGTTCCAGTTGACCGGGGCCAGCAGGCCGCCGATCACCAGCCCGAGGAACGAGCCGGCGATGGCGGCCACGCCGTTGATGCCCAGTGCCATGCCGCGCTGGGTGACCGGGAACGCGTCGGCCAGGATCGCCGAGGAGTTCGCCATCAGGAACGCCCCGCCGACGCCCTGCACGACCCGCCAGCCGATCAGCCACAGCGCGGCCGCGTCGCCGTCGAACCAGGTGATCGCGAGCATGACCGACGAGAACGTGAAGATCGCGAAGCCCAGGTTGTACATCCGGGCCCGGCCGTACATGTCGCCGAGGCGCCCGAAGCTCACCACCAGCACCGCCGTGACGACCAGGAAACCCATGATCATCCACAGCAGGTAGCCGGTGTTGGCCGGGTCGAGCGGGTTGATCGCGATGCCCTTGAAGATGTCGGGCAGCGCGATCAGCACGATCGAGGAGTTGATCGTCGCCATCAGCATGCCCAGCGTCGTGTTGGACAGCGCGATCCACTTGTACCCGGCCGGAGCCGCTACCACCTCAACGGTCACTTCGCCATGCTAACCAATCTGTCTACGGCACGTTCTTCGGCTTGATCGTCTCCAGCACGGTGCCGGCGGCGTCGCGCACGACGACGCGCGCGTCGGGGTGCCGGTCGATCAGGGGTGCGACCAGCACGAACGTCCCGTTGGCGAGCTGGGCGGGCACGTCTGCGGTGCCGGGCCGGACGTAGGTGATCGAGGCGACGCGCGGGTCGCGGACCAGGCCGGTAGCCGCGTAACCGGTGCTTCCGCCGTCGTAGTACTCCCCCTTGTCGTTCACCTTGAACGGCTTGAAGTCGTAGAACGCGGGCATCGCCGCGATGGTCTCGCCGCGGACCTCGTCCAGGTCGTCGACGTCGAACACCGTGCCCGGCGTCGGTTCGTGGCTCGACTCCCGGCAGTAGAGCAGCAGGTCGCCGAAGCGGGCCGTGATGATCGTGTCGGTGGCGCTGACCTTGGCCGTGAGGCCGAGTGTGAACTGGTCGGGGTCCGGCACCGGCCGGCCTTTGAGGCAGTCGGCGAACCGCGCGGTCTCGGGGGTGTCACGGGAAGCGGGCGGCAGTGGCCGGTCGACGACGGACGCGGTCGCCTTCGGCACCCCGCGCACGGCGAAGTCCTCGCCGTTGACCAAGGCCTTCGTGCCCGTCTCCGCCTGCTGGAAACCACTGGGCGCGAGGAACAGTCCGTCGATCAGCGCCGGCATGGTGTTGTTCTGGCCGGAGTCGGAGATCCGGGACAGGCTGAGGAACCTCACGTCGGGCGAGACCAGGCCCGCCATCGTGCCGCTCGGCGTGGTGAACAGGATCTTCACCTTGCGGCGGCCGTCCTCGATCTTGACCGGGTTCGGGTCCGAGATCGTCGTGGTGGTGGCCGTGTTCGCGCAGAAGAACACGCCGGTCGGACCGCGGAACGCCGTCAGGACCGTGCCGTTCTTGCTGCTGGTCGCGATCGGCTGCCACTGGCCTGCCGGCGGGTGCGCCTTCGCGGCGGCGGTGCAGCGGGCCAGCGCGTCGGGGGCGACCTTGCCGGGTTCGACGTGGTTGACCACGTTGCGGTCCTTGCCGACGAACTCGCCGTTCTGCTGATACGACGGGCCCGCGACCTCGGCGTTCTCGCCGTAGAGGGCCTGACCTGCGAAGACCGCACCGGCGGCGAGCATGCTCACGCCGGCGGCGATCAGGATCGGCCTGCCGTTGCGCGCGGAGGGGTTCATGCCTTCGCTGACGCGGCGGCGGGCACGCATGCGGACGTCGTCGGGCAGGGTGCGGTTCTCGGGCAGCTGGTCGATCATCCGTTGTCCTCGGGAGTCAGGTCGCGCAGGCGGGCTCGGGTGCGGGAGACGCGGGCGCGGACGCTCGACTCGGCTATGCCGAGGAGCGTGGCGGCGTCGGCGGTGGACATGTCGCCGAGCAGGCAGAGCTGGGCGATCTCGCGTTCGGACTGCGGCAGCTTCGCGATGGCCGCGACCACCAGGGCGAGGCGGCGCTGGGCGTCGGTGCGGGCGGCGACCTCGTCGGCGTGGTCGCGTTCGTCCTGCGGGGTCAGCCTGGTGACCAGCCGCAACGCTCTGCGGGACGCCCGCCATTCGGTGCGGGCGCGGTTCGCGGTCACCGTGTAGAGCCAGGGCAGTGCCGAGTCGCGCACCAGCTGGGCCTCACCGCGTTTGCGCCACGCGGTCAGGAACGTGGCGGAGAGCAGGTCCTCCGCCTGCGACCAGGAGGCGGTGAGCCGGTAGGCGTAGTTCCACACCGCCTCGGCGTGGCGTTCGAACAGCTCGGTGAACGCGGCGTGGTTGCCCTCGGCGATGAGCTCCCACAGCCGTGTGTCCGGCGGCGGGCTCGTGCCCGCTCGCTCGGTCGTTTCAGTCATCACACTCCGCCTGGGGCCGCCACCGCCCAGTGTGCTGCGTGACGCGGGTCACTCGGTACCGGGGAGTAGCCCCTCGCGGCAGGCGTGGATGACAGCGATGGCAAGATCTTCGCGTGCCGATCGAGCAACAGCAGTCCGGCAGTGTTGAGCCGGCGACCCAGGTGTTCGCGAAGATCACGATCGAGGAAGCGACGGTGCCGGCGACGACGCCGGTCACGCCGGCGCCGGCAGCCCCGACAGCGGCCGCACCCGCCACAGCGGTCACAGCGGCGGCCTCCGCGTCGTCCTCTGCGGCGTCCGCGCGTCAGAGCAAGTCGCTCACCAGGCGGCTCGCCCGGCGGATCCTCGGCCCGACCTTGATGACGAAGAAATAAGGGCTAGCGATCGGGGACCTGGCCAAGCCCACCGCACACCCGGCAGGCGGTTCGGTCCTCGTTGAGCCCAGAACCAAGGCATCGGCTGCACTCCTTCACAGAAGAACAGTGTCCGCTTCTACTCCAAGTGGACGCATCCGCCAAGCAGGGACCCGATCGGCAATAATGGGTGACCCCCATCGTTCACGCTCGGTGATCACACCGGGGTGGACGGTCCGGCCGGGATCTCGTTGGCACGTGCGACATTGCCTGCGACGATGCCCCCGCGTTCACCGTTCGGAAGCTTCCACCAGCCAGAGCAACCACGGGGACACGGATGCGACATCTCGTGCAGCACAAGGCCTTCCGGGCCGGGAACGGGTTGCTTCCACGACATGGTCCCCGACCCCTCGCACAGCAGGCACGTGTCCTCTTCGCACTCCACGCATGGTAATTACTCCACACCGGACACTTCGGGCAATCGCTGGATCGAGGGGAGATCACCGATGGCAGTCGCGATCGTGACGGGAGCGGGTTCCGGGGTGGGTCGCGCGGCGGCGCGAACCCTGCTGGCAGCGGGTTTCCAGGTCGCGCTGGCTGGCCGGCGCGAGGACGCGTTGACCGAGACCGGAAAGGGCTTTCCCGACTCCACGCTCGTTGTACCAACCGATGTGTCGCGTGAGGACTCCGTCGTCGCGTTGTTCTCCGCCGTTGTCTCGGAGTGGGGCCGTGTCGACGTGTTGTTCAACAACGCGGGCACCAACGTCCGCGCGACACCGGTGGAGGAGTTCAGCCTCAGCGCGTGGGAGAAGGTCGTCGGCGTGAACCTGACCGGCGCGTTCCTGTGCGCCCGCGAGGCGTTCAAGGTGATGAAAACCCACGGCGGCGGCCGGATCATCAACAACGGCTCGATCTCCGCGACCGTGCCCCGCCCGCACGCGGTGGCGTACAACGCGACCAAGCACGCGATGACCGGCCTGACCAAGTCACTCTCGCTGGAGGGCCGCGCGCACAACATCGCGTGCGGGCAGATCGACATCGGCAACGCCGCGACACCACTGACCGAGCGGATGTCGCAGGGCGTGCTGCAGGCGAACCTCTCCACGGCGCCGGAGCCGACGTTCGACGTGCAGCACGTGGCCGACGCCGTGCTGTACCAGGCTCAGCTGCCCTTGAACGCCAACGTGCAGTTCATGACCGTGATGGCCACGACCATGCCCTACATCGGCAGGGGCTAGATCGACGGGCTAGATCGGCAGCGGCTGGGCCTGGTAGAGGCCACCGCCGCGCTCGAGCAGCCCGAAGTCCACGAGGTAGCGGCGAATGGTCACGTGGTCGACCTCTCCCCCGTCGCACCACGCGTGGAGCCGCTCGTTGATCTCCTTCTCCTCGTAGTAGGTCTGCGGGGTGAAGGCGTGCGAGGCGACGTGCTCGAGAATCTTGCGGCGCCGTTCGTGCGCGACAGGCAGTGAGATCAGCTTGTCGCCCCGCACGAACGGCGCGAGCCCGTCCGACGGCATCTGCTCGGTGAGCGTGGCGGCCAGCGGCTTGAGGTCGGCTGCCCGCGCCGGTTCCCCCTCGACCAGCCCGGCCTCCCGCAGCTTGCGCAGCGCCGTGCCGGCGTCCTTGACCGGCAGTCCGGAGGCGGCGGCGATGTCGGCCAGGCTCCCCGCGCCGAGGACGACGGCGGCGAACGCCCTGAGCCTCGTCGGTTCGGCCAGCGCGCGCACAACGGTTTCCGGAGTGGTCATGCCTGCGAACCTAACGCCGCCGTCCACCCGATTTCCGCGGTCCTCAACGGTTCTCAGCGCGAAGGCGCGCCCTGCCACTCGGTCATCGGCCCACCAGACCCTCGGCCATGACGTCCTTCAGGTACCCGTCGAAGTCCGGCACGTCGGGCTCCAGCACGTGCCGCACCCACGCCGTGCGCTCGTGGGCCAGCGGCGGCAGCTCCCACACACACCCGATGAGGTCCTTCGGGATGACGGTGAAGTGCGTGAGGTCGGGATCGGTGGACCCGAGGAACGGCTGGTCGCCCGACACGGCGGTGCGGCAGTGCAGGACGTTGTCCCAGACCCAGTTGTAGGCGTTGAGGTACATACCCGCGGCACTGCGGTGCAGCACGGTGACCGTGGCGGGCGGGGTCGGGTCGGCGAAGTCCGGGTAGATCTTGGGCAGGAACTCGTAGGCGGCCGCGCGGATGTCGTCGGTGATCTCCAGGCCGGGGGTGACGACCTCGTAGCGCTTGACGTGCCTGCCCGCGATGACCAGCGGTTCCCGCACCGCCAGCTCCTTCTCGTAAAAAGCCATAGGTCGAACGTATGAGCTAACCCTGACAGGGAGTGTCAGTGGTTGCGCGCCTCCCGTGGGGATGCACGACCGGGTAACGCGGCGACGGCGCGGTGCGACAGTCCGTCCGTTCGGCGGCATGTCGTTCAGCGACAAACGAGAGGGGACACCGTGTCCGACGAGCCCGAGATCGATCCCGAAGTCGGCGCGTTCCAGCCGTACGTGCAGAAGCGAACTGGTCTTGGCACAGGTCCGGACTGGAAGAACCCATATCCAGCCGCGTCACTGCGACGTATCCGCGCGTCCGCAACGGTCGAGGAGGCGGGTGTGCAGGCGACGACCGAGGCGGTGATCCTCCTGCACTCGATCCGCCGCATCCTCATGTCGATGCTGGTCATCATCCCGGTAGCGGCTGCTGCCCTGTTCATCACGCTGATGATCGTGGACAACGCCTCCACACCCGCGCCGTGCTCCTCGATCTACACCTGCAAGTGAACGGCGTAGTTGACGATTCAGCTGGTACGCGCGGAATCACTGACAATCTGTGACAGTGTCTTCGGGTGCGCGCGAGTCGATTGGTGTCGTTGCTCCTCCTGCTCCAGACCAAGGGGCGGATGACCGCGCAGGCCCTGGCCGACGAGCTCGAGGTGTCGATCCGCACCATCTACCGCGACGTCGAGTCGTTGCACGCGGCCGGTGTGCCGCTCTACGGCGACGCGGGACCGGCCGGCGGCTACCAGCTCCTCGACGGTTACCGCACGAAGCTGACCGGGTTGACCGAGCAGGAGGCGGAGTCACTGTTCCTGGCCGGGTTGCCGGGGCCGGCGGCGGAGCTGGGGCTCGGGGACGCCGTGTCGGCGGCCCAGCTCAAGCTGATGGCGGCGTTGCCGTCGTCGATGCGGGACCGGGCTTCGCACATGGCCGAGCGGTTTCACCTCGACGCGCCTGCCTGGTACTACGACCCGGAGCGTTCGCCGTTTCTCGAGCGGGTGGCGGATGCGGTGTGGCGTTCGCGGTTGCTCGAGGTCGGTTATCGGCGCTGGCAGTCGCCGGAGGACGTGACGAAGGTGCTGCGGCCGTTGGGGCTGGTGTTGAAGGCCGGGCGCTGGTACCTGGTGGCGCAGGGGTCGTCGCGGATCTCCACGTACCGGGTGGCGCAGATCCAGGCCGTGACCGTGTTGGACGAGTCGTTCGAGCGGCCCAAGGGATTCGATCTGGCGTCGCACTGGGCGGCGTCGCTGGAGGACTTCCAGGCGCGCCAGTACACCGGTGAGGCGGTCATCAGGCTCTCGGCGCGTGGCTGGGAGTCGTTCTCGTCCCACGTGCTGCCCGTGGTGGCACGGGCGGCGCAGGAGTCCGCGGTGGACGACGGTGAGCACGTCCGAGCGACGATCCCGATCGAGTCCATCGGCCACGCGGCCGGGATGCTGCTGCGAATGGGCGGCGAGGTCGAGGTGCTCGCCCCTGCCGAGCTGCGTGAACAGGTGACGGAAGCGGTGCGCAGGCTGGCGGCGATCTACCTGCCGTAACTGCCGCCCCACTTGGTCAGGGGCGCCCGCACTGAGCCCATAAACTGAGGTTTATGGGGGATAATCCTAGTTCAACTCGTCGTTCGTTCCTGCGTGCCGGTGCGGTGGCCGCGGGTGGTGTGGGCGTGATGGCCGTGGCCACGCCCGCTGCGCACGCCGCCGGTGGCGCGCATGTGTTCAAGGTCGGCGACTTCGGCGCCGTGGGTGACGGTCAGGCCGACGACACGGCCGCGATTCAACGGGCGATCGACGCGGCGTACAAGTTCGCGTCGGAGGGCAACGGCTACGCCCGTGTCGAGTTCGAGTCGAAGACGTACCGGCTCGCGTCGCAGCCGGTACGGGCGATCGCCGGGCCGTTGCACACGGCCGGTCAGCTCGTGATCCCGCGCCGCACGTCCGGCCCGCTGGTCTCGTTGGAACTGGCGGGCGCCGGCGCACAGACGGGTCTGCAGTTCGGCTACCACGAGCCGCAGGCGCCGGCGGGCACGCTGCTCAGGTCGACGGTCACCACCACGTGGGGCGGGCATCCCGACGGTCAGCCGCCCGCGGTGATCGCGGGGCCGAGGGGCGACGCCGAGACGTGGGGCGGCTTCAACCGGGTGTGCGTGGCGATCACCAACCTGGCCGTCCAGGTGCCGTCCAACCCGACGGTGGCCGGCCTGAACCTGTTCTGGACGCCGCAGGTCCGGCTGCAGGGCGTGCGGATCAGCACGCCGGAGCCGTTGCCCGCGATCGTCGAGCCGACGCACCCCTGGTCGACCGGCATCGTGCTGCCCGGCGGCGACAACAACGCGGTGATCTACCTGCGCGACGTGCACGTCGGCGGCTTCCACACCGGCGTGATCTTCAGCGAGCACACCGACGCGTCCAGCCTGGTGATCTTCGCCTGCAAGGTCGGGCTGGCGCCACTGGGCCGAATCCTGCACACGTCCCGGTTCGGCCTGGTCACCGTCGAGCTGTGCCCGACGCTGATCTCGCAGGTCGACTGGGAGATCGGCAGGGTCGCGGCACCGCAGGGCGACAGCTTCCGGATCGACCTGCTCGACGTCGAGGAGTTCAACGGCTTCGACGACAGGCTCCGGTGGACCACGCACGACGTGCACGTCTACGACCCGAACAACAGGTACCGGGGCTGGATCTGGATGGCTCGCTCCGGCCGCGACTACCTGAACATCCCGCTCACGCGGGTGGGTGGTCAGCGCCTTCAGATCCACGAGATCCAGGACACCTGATCCCGTAGCGCGCGAGGTGGTGCCACAGGTGCTTCACGACCTGTGGTGCCGCTTCCGCGTTTTCGAGGATGCGCGGGTCGATGAACCCGTCCTGCGCGATCGCGAGTCCCAGCGCGACGGACTCCGGTGTGCGGTAGTCCGCGTGGCGCAGCAGGTCCTCTGTGGACAGCCGGAACCCGGCGTGGCGTTCGACCGGGCACGGCATGTCGACGTCGGGGAAGCTCGGGTCCAGGACCAGCGCTTCGACGTCGTCCAGCGTGACGGGGCCGTGGACGTGGGCCTCGACGTAGTTGTCCAGCGGGTCGCGGTCGTCGATCAGGCCGAGCAGGGCGAAGCGCTGGGCGGTGCCGAAGTCGACGGGGTCGAACACGCTGTCGGGGTAGCAGAACGTGGTGCGGTCCAGCACGTCCTCGCGCAGCCGCAGGTGGGCTGAGCCGAACCTCGGCGCGCCGCCGTGCTCGAGGCCCAGATGGTTGAGCGCTCCGTACTTGGGCCGGGCGGAGGGCGGAGCGTCGTCGTAGGCGCCGCCGAAGAGCCGGCTTTCCCACTCCCAGCGAGCGCCGCCGGGGTGGGCGGTGAGGCCACCGTTGCTGGTGCCGGTCTCGAACTGCGAGCGGTACACGCCGTCGCGGGCAAGCCTGGCCAGCACTCCGCGTCCGGGGTGGAAGTTGAGCGTGACGCGCAGGTCGCGTGGCAGCGGGCCGCCGGTGGAGCGTGCGGCCACGTGCGCGATCGCCTGCTCAAACCCCACGTGCGAGTTCCCGGTCCTGCACCCGAGCCAACGTCACCAGCCCGGCGATCGCCCCGAGAAGCGCCATGAACATGTCCCACTGGGTGTCCCAGACATCGCCCTGAGTCCCGAGAAAGTCGTCCGCGCCAGAACCTCCGATCACCGCCGACCCCCACTCGACCAGCTCATAGCTAGCGCTGAACGCCAAACACACGCACACCACGAGAAAGAACAGCCACCCACCCGGCCGCAGCGGCGTCTTGCGCAGAAGCACTTCGCGAGCCAGCAGAGCCGGCACGAAGCCTTGGACGAAGTGGGCGAACCGGTCGTAGTGGTTGCGTGCGAGGTCGAACAGGTCCTGCACCCAGAACCCGACCGGCACGCGGGCGTAGGTGTAGTGGCCGCCGAGGATCAGGACCAGCGCGTGGACGAAGATCAGGCGGTAGAGCAGTGGTGTCAGCCGGAACCGCCGGTACGTCGCGATCAGGATGGCGGCGCCGATCACGGCCGGTGCCACCTCCAGGTACCAGGTGGCGCGGTCGTGCGGGTCGATGCCCGAGACGACCAGGGCGACAGCGGTCAGGGCGAGCAGGATCAACGGCTCGGTGGCGGAGCGCTCAGAGGTCACGGATCACCTTGCAGGGGTTGCCGACCGCGAGCACGCGTGGCGGGATGTCGCGCGTGACGACGCTGCCCGCGCCGATCACGGCATTGTCGCCGATGGTGACGCCCGCGCACACGATGACGCCGCCGCCGAGCCACACGTTGTCGCCGATGGTGATCGGGGCGGCGGACTCGAAGCGCTGGCGGCGGGCCTCGTGGTCCTCGATGGGGTGCAGCGCGGTGAGGAGCTGGGCGCGGGGGCCGATGGAGACGTCGTCGCCGATGGTGATGGTGGCGCAGTCCATGAGAATGGCGTCGTAGTTCAGGAAGCTGTTGGAGCCCAGGTGGATCTGGTAGCCGTAGTCGCACTGGAAGCGCGGCATGACCCACGAGCCCTCGCCGATGGAGCCGAAGAGTTCCTTGATGACCGTGTCGGAGCGGGTGGCGTTGAACTCGTCCACGAGTTGCTGCGCGCGCCGGCGTTCGGCGACCAGTTCGGGGTCGGAGTCCTTGTACAGCTCGCCGGTCAACATCTTCTGCTTCTCGGTGATCACCCTTCGAGAGTGCCCGAACACAGCAGCGCGCGTGCTCTCTTCGCGGCGATCTCCATCAGCGCGGTGAGGTCCGCAGCGTCGAATCCGGGCGGCGGTTCAACCGCGAGCACCACAGGTGTGGTGGCTTGAAGTGTCGGACGGTCGGGCAGTTGACCTGCGGGTGCGTGTGAAACCACCACAGGTGTTCTGGTTCCGACGGGCCCGGCGACGCGTTGTTTCAAGGCGTCGAGGAGTTCTTGTTCCGGTTTTCCCTTGAGCAGCAGCAGGACGAACGGGTCGGCGTCGAGCAGCCAGCCGACCTGGAACGCCAGTGCGGCGGCGTGGCGGCACGGGAGTTCCCAGCCGTCGCAGTCGCACTCGGGTTCCAGGTCGCCGATGCCGGGCAGCAGGTCCACTCCGGACTCTTCGGCGGCGGTGACGAGGTCGAGCGGCATGTTGTTGTCCAGCAAGGCGGCGATGTGTCCCGAGTGTTCGGCGACGCGGTCGAGGAACCGTCCCCATTGGACTTCGGACAGGGCGGGAACGCTGACCGTGGTGCTGTAGACGGTGTCGTCGTCGTGGACCTGGGCGTGCAGGAGTCCGGGGCTCACGGTGATCGGGCCGACGACGCCGGCGTGGGCGTAGCGGCGGCCGAGGCGGACCATCGCGTTGTCGAGCGCGGTGTCCTCGAGCGCCTTCACCCACGCCTTGCCCCACCACGTCGTGGCGACGCGGCGTTTCACCTTGGGGAACGCGGCGAATCCGCGTGCGGTCATCAAAGGCTCCTGAGCTGGACGAGTTCGGCGAGTTCGGCGTCGGTGAGCTCGGTGAACGCGGCCTCTCCCCCGTGCAGGACGGCGTCGGCGAGGTCGCGTTTGTCCTGCAGGAGCGCGGCGATGCGTTCCTCGACGGTGCCCTCGGTGACGAGCTTGTGCACCTGGACGGGGCGGGTCTGGCCGATGCGGTAGGCGCGGTCGGTGGCCTGGTCCTCGACGGCCGGGTTCCACCAGCGGTCGAAGTGGATCACGTGGTCGGCCATGGTCAGGTTGAGGCCGGTGCCGGCGGCTTTCAAGGACAACAGGAACACCGGCGCCTTGCCCTGCTGGAAGTCGTCGACCATCTGCTCGCGCCGCGGGACGGGCGTGCCGCCGTGCAGGAACCGGGTGGGCTGCTTGATGTGCTGCTCGAGCAGGCGGGCCATGCCGACGTACTGGGTGAAGATCAGCGCCGAGCCGTCCTCGGCGACGATCGTGTCGAGCAGTTCGTCGAGGAGTTCGAGCTTGCCGGACGAACCCTGCAGCGCGTCGTGGCCGAGGTAGTGCGACGGGTGGTTGCAGATCTGCTTGAGACCGGTCAGCAACTTCAGCACGAGGCCGCGGCGGGCGATGCCGTCGCTGTGCGCGATCTGGTCGAGGGTTTCCCTGGTCAGCGCCTCGTACAACGCCGCCTGCTCGGTGTTGAGCGAGACGTACCGGTCGGTCTCGGTCTTGGCGGGCAGTTCGGGGGCGACGCCGGGGTCGGACTTGCGGCGGCGCAGCAGGAACGGCCGCACGACCTTGGCGAGCGTGTCGTCGGGTTCTGGCCAGCGGGTGCGGAACGCGCGGTGCGTGCCGAGCAGGCCCGGTGTCGTCCAGTCCAGGATGGACCACAGCTCCGACAACGAGTTCTCGACCGGCGTGCCCGAGAGCGCGACCCGTGTGCCCGCCGGGATGCTGCGAAGTGCCTTGGCTGTGCCGGAGTGCGGGTTCTTGACGTGCTGGGCCTCGTCGGCGACGACCATGCCCCACGTGTGGTTCCTCAGTGCCTCCGCGTCCAGGCGCATAGTGCCGTAAGTCGTGAGCACGACGCCCTCGGAGGCGAGAGTCCGTTGTGGACCGTGATAGCGGGTGACCGGAGTTCCTGGGGCGAAGCGGTGGATCTCGCGTTCCCAGTTGCCGAGCAGTGAGGCGGGACAGACGACCAGCGTCGGGTCGTCGTGGCGGCGGTGCAGGTGCAGGGCGATGAGCGTGATGGTCTTGCCGAGGCCCATGTCGTCGGCGAGGCAGGCGCCCAGTCCGAGTCCGGTCATGTGGGCGAGCCAGCTCAGGCCGTGCAGCTGGTAGTCGCGCAGGTGCGCCTTGAGCGCGGACGGCTGCGGGAGCTGCGGCACGGTCGTGATCGCCGTGGTGAGGCTGTGCGGGGCGACCTCGACGTGCTCGCCGTCGATGATCGCGGTGCCGGTGAGGGCGGCGGTGACGGCCTGGACCGCGGTGAGCGGGGCGAGCTGCTGCCGGGCCTTCTTCCTCAGCAACGGGGCGACGAGGACCCACTGGTCGCGCAGCCTGATCACGGGCCGGCTGGCCTCGGCGATGACGTCCATCTCGGCGTCGGTCAGCTCGTCGCCGCCGAGCGCGAGCCGCCAGTTGAACGTGAGCAGGTCGTCGGCCTGGAACTTGCCGCCGGGTTCGCCGATGACGGCTTTCGCGGACAGCGTGGTGGTGAGGTTCTTGGGCCAGTGGACCTCGATGTCGGTGTCGAGGAGCTCTGCCACCTCGCCGTCGGTGAGGTCGGCCTGGTCGAGCAGGCGGTGCAGCGGTGGCCAGGTGGCGCGGCCGATGGCCTTGATGGCGTCGAGCTCGCGGCCGGAGCCGCGGACGTCCTGCGGATAGGCGTCGGTGATCGCGCGGACCTGGACGATCGCGCGGAACCGCAGGTCGTCGGTGGTCTCGATGCGCAGCGACAGCTTGATCTGCTCGTCGGCCCACGCCTTGAGCTCGGGCACGTCGTGGGGTTCGGGACTCGCGAACGGGCCGTCGCCGGACCGGGGCAGCGTGTCCGCGACGGCGTCGAGGAACTGGCGGAGCTCGTCGTAGTCACCGTGGGCGGCGAGCCGGCGAAGGTGCAGCTCGTCGGCGTGGTCGAGCGGGCCGATCCGCCACGTGTCGTGGTTGGCGGCCGTCACGCCGGGCACGATCCGGCCGCGGGCGATGAGGGTGAGCGCGGTCGCGGTGGCCACTCCCCAGTAACCGTCGTCGTGCAGCGCGTCAGGCAGGGCTTCGAGCAGGGGTTTTCCGTTGAACTGGCCGAGGCGGGGCGGGTCCGCAGGCACGAACATACCCTGTACCGTACACCATACGGTACGCTAGGGTGGCGGTCGTGATCGAACACACGGGCAGCGGTGACCCTGCGCGGACGCTGGCGTTGCTGTGGCGCACCCAGGAGCGGGTCTCGCGCAAGGGCAAGCCGGACCTGAGCGTGGACCGCATCGTGCAGGCGGGGATCGCACTGGCCGACGCCGACGGGCTCAAGGCCCTGTCGATGCGCCGCGTCGCCGAGTCGCTCGGTGTGGGCACGATGTCGCTCTACACCTACGTGCCCGGCAAGGGCGAGCTGATCGACGTCATGGTCGACACCGTGCAGGCCGCGACCGGCCGTGAGGTGGCCGCGGACTGGCGCGCGCACCTGGCGTACGTGGCGCGGGAGAACCTCGCGCTGTACCGGCGGCATCCGTGGTTGTTGCAGGTGGCGCCGTCGCGGACAGTGCTGGGCCCGCAGGTGGCGGCGAAGTACGACTTCGAGCTGCGCGGGCTGGAGGGCGTCGGGCTGTCGGACGTGGAGCTGGACTCGGTGCTCAACCTGGTGCTCGGGCACGTGCAGAACTCGGCGCGCGGGCTGACCGCGGCGGCGGTGACCGAGCAGGAGACGGGGCTGACCGACCAGCAGTGGTGGGACGCGGCGGCGCCGTTCCTGATGACGGTGTTCGACCCGGCCCGGTATCCGGTGGCGGCGCGGGTCGGCGGGGCCGTCGGGGAGGCGCACCAGAGCGCGTTCAGCCCGGAGCACTCGTTCGAGTTCGGGCTGGAGATGATCCTGGACGGCGTCAATCGCCTGATCGAGTCGCGGCAGCAGTAACACCTGAGTGACACCTGCCGGGATGCGTCGTTAATTCCCACGCGGTGTCCTCCGGGTGCCTACAGTTACGCGACGCCGATCAACTCGCCACTTGGGAGGCCTGCTCGTGATCGACTCGCAGCCCCGGCAGGCGCTGGTGCGCCGGGTCACCGGTCTCGCGCGGTCGACACCGGGGCGGTTGAGCCTGATCATCGTGGTGCTGGCGCTGGCGAGTCTCGCGAGCGGCGCGCTGTCGACGTGGAGCGTGGTCCGGCAGGAGCGGGCGCTGGAGGACCTGGCGACGCGGTCCGAGCCTCTGTCGCACGCGGCGCAGGAGGTCTACCGGGCGCTGCAGGACGCCGACGCGACGGCGGCGAGCGCGTTCCTGTCTGGTGGGCTGGAGCCTCCCAAGCTGCGGGAACGCTACGAGTCGGACATCGCGCAGGCACAGGCCGCGCTGTCGGTCGCGACGGCCTCCTCCCCCGACCTGACGGCGACGCTGGCCGCGCAGCTGCCGGTCTACACGGGACTGATCGAGACGGCGCGCTCGAACAACCGGCAGGGTTTCCCGGTGGGCGCCGCGTATCTCCGCGAGGCCTCGGGGTTGATGCGCACGCAGCTGCTGCCGGCGGCGCAGGAGCTGTACCGGGCGGAGACGGACCGGGTGGCGGGGGCACAGGACGAGGCGGACTTCCCGTGGGGCTCGGTGTCGGTCGCGCTGGCGTTCGTGGTCGCGCTGTTCCTGACCCAGCGGTATCTGACCCGCAAGACGAACCGGCTGCTCAACGTCGGCCTGCTGATCGCGACCGGCGCGGCGGTGGTGTCGCTGCTGTGGGTCACCACGGTGTCGGTGCTGGTGATGAACGACGTGGCGGACTCCCGCACGGCGTCGAAGAAGGTCGACGTGCTGGCGCAGGCGCGGATCGCGACGCTGACCGCACGCGGCGACGAGACGCTGACGCTGGTGGCGCGAGGTGCGGGCCAGGCGTACGAGAAGAATTTCGTCGATGTCTCCGAACGCCTGGAGGGGCAGCTCGACCAGGCGAAACAGCTGGAGAACACCGAGGCCGTCGACCAGGCGATGCGGCACTTCCGGCAATGGCAGCAGGTGCACCAACGCATCCGCGAGGCCGACGACGCCGGCCAGTACAACGACGCGGTGGCGCTGATCGACAACCCGTACTTCGACTCGCTGGACCAGGACCTGGTGCGGGCGATCGGTGAGGCGCGGCAGGACTTCAGCGACGAGGTGGCGGTGGCGCGGGCGTCGCTGGCGGGCACGGTGGTCGGGGTGCTGGTGCTGGCGGTGATCAGCGCGATCGGGTCGACGATGGGCTTGTGGCAGCGACTCAAGGAGTACCGGTGAGGCGACTGACACTCGCGGCGATCATGCTGCTCAGCGCGTGTTCGGCGGGACCGGCGCCGAGCGACATCGTGCCGCGCACCGCTCCCGCACCCCAACCGGCCAACGCCAGCACCGTGACGGCCGCCCCGAGCAGCTCAGCCGCTCCGCCTCCGTCGTGTGACCCCACGGCGAGCCTGCGGCCAGGCGTGTTGCCGGCGGCGGGTCAGATGCCGGCGGGTTCGAACATGGAACGGATCCTCAAGCGCGGCCGCCTGATCGCCGGGGTGGACCAGAACTCGTACCTGATGGGGTTCCGCAACTCGTTCACCGGCGAGATCGAGGGCTTCGACGTCGACGTGGCGCGGCAGATCGCGAAAGCGGTCTTCGGTGACGAGAAGAAGGTGCAGTTCAAGGTCGTCACCGCCGCGGAACGGATCGGCATGCTGCAACGCGGCGAGGTCGACGTCGTCGTGCGGACGATGACGATCACCTGCGACCGGCTCAAGGACGTGGACTTCTCGCAGGTCTACTACCAGGCGGGCCAGCGGGTGCTGGTGCGCCGCAACTCGGGCATCACCGGCGTGGACAGCCTCAAGGACAAGAAGGTGTGCGTGGCGTCCGGGTCGACGTCGCTGGGCAACGTGATCAACCGGGTGAGGACGACGGTGAGCGTGCCGAACTGGACCGACTGCCTGGTGATGTTGCAGCAGGGGCAGGCGGACGCGATCTCCACCGACGACACCATCCTGGCGGGGCTGGCGGCGCAGGACCCGTACACCGAGGTCGTGGGAGCGCGGTTCACCGAGGAGCCCTACGGCGTCGGCGTGCCCAAGGGCCAGGAGGACCTGGTCAGGTTCGTCAACGGCGTTCTGGAGCGGATGCGCACCGACGGCACGTGGGGCGCGATCTACGGCCGTTGGCTCAACACGCTGGGTCCGGCACCAGCGCCGCCTGTCGCTCGTTATCGGGATTAGGGAGGGGTCGCCTGATGAACGAGACGAGCGAGGAACTGGATCTGCCCGCGACCGGGCCCGCGACGTCGCCGGGGACCGCGCCGTGGTCGGTGTCGCAGGAGGCGTCCCGGTCCGGCCGGTCCGGGTCGGGGCGGTCACGGCGGGGCAGCGCGCGGTCGATGAGCCGTGGCCGGTTGGGCGCGGGGCTGGTCGAGGTGCCGCGGGTGCCCTACCGCGATCCGAAGACCGCGGTGCTGGATAACCCCGAGGTCCCGGAGGCCAAGCGGTTCTGCTCGAAGTGCGGCAAGAAGGTCGGGCGGCGCAAGGACGGCAAGCCGGGCCGGGTGGAGGGGTTCTGCCCGCAGTGCGGTCACGCGTACTCGTTCACGCCGAAGCTGGCGCCCGGTGAGGTGCTGCACGACCAGTACGAGGTGCTGGGCTGCCTCGCGCACGGCGGCCTCGGCTGGCTCTACCTGGCGCTCGACCACGCGGTGAGCGACCGGTGGGTGGTGCTCAAAGGCCTGCTCGACTCAGGCGACGCGGACGCGATGGCGGCGGCGCTGGCCGAGCGGCGGTTCCTGGCCGAGGTCGAGCACCCGAACATCGTGAAGATCCACAACTTCATCCGGCACGAGAGCGGCGAGAGCGACAAGCTCGTCGAGTACATCGTGATGGAGTACGTCGGCGGCGAGTCCATCAAGGACATGATCACGCGCCGGCGCCGGGACGGCCGCGGCGACGAGGCGTTGCCGCTGGCGCAGGCGATCGCGTACGTGCTGGAGATCCTGCCCGCGGTCGGCTACCTGCACGGTGTGGGGCTGTTGTACTGCGACTTCAAGCCGGACAACATGATCCACACCGAGGAGCAGCTCAAGCTGATCGACCTGGGCGCGGTGCGGCGCATCGACGACCACCACTCCCCCATCTACGGCACGATCGGCTACCAGGCGCCGGAGATCGGCACGATCGGGCCGTCGATCTTCTCCGACATCTACACCGTCGGGCGCGCTTTGGCGGTGATGAGCTTCCCGTTCGACTTCCGCGGCCGCTGCAAGGACCGGCTGCCCACTGTCGACGAGGAACCGCTGCTGGGGCGGTTCGAGTCGTTCCACCGGCTGCTGCTGCGGGCCACGAATCCGAACCCCGAGCTGCGGTTCTCCTCCGCGGAGGACATGGCCGACCAGCTCACCGGCGTGCTGCGCGAGGTGCTGGCGATCGAGGACGGCGTGCAGCGGCCGGGCCCGTCGCGGCAGTTCACGCCGGAACGCCGCCGGTTCGGCGTGGAGGGTGCGCTCGACCTGTCCGAGGTGGCCTTGGCGTTGCCGGCACCGAGCGTGAACACCTCCGACGCGGCCGCCTCGTGGCTGGCGACGGCGACGACGTCGGACCCGGCCGGGTTGCGCAAGGCACCGGACTTCACCGTGGAGGTGCGGTTCCGGATCGTGCGGGTGCTGATCGAGTCCGGGGACACCGAGGCCGCCCTGCGCGAACTGGAGTCGCTCACGGCGCCGTCGATGTTCGACGAGTCCGAACTCGACCCCGAGGACTGGCGGCCCGACTGGTACCGGGGCCTCGCCGCGCTGACCGACGGACGGGCCCGCGACGCGCTGGGGTTCTTCGACGCGGTGTGCTCGGCGGTGCCCGGTGAGGCGGCGCCCAAGCTCGCGCTGGGTGTCTGCTACGAGGCGACGGACGATCTGAAGTCGGCGGCGGGCTGGTACGAACTGGTGTGGCGGACCGACCACGCGTACGTGTCGGCGGCGTTCGGCCTGGCGCGGGTGCTGCTCGCCTGCGGGGACCGGGCGCGGGCCGTCGAGGTGCTGCTGTCCGTTCCGGACACATCTTCACAACATCTCGCCGCGCAGATCGCGGCGGTGCGCGCGCAGCTCGGCGACTGCGCTGCCGAGGACCTCGTGGCGGCCGGGGAACGGTTGCACGCCTTGGACATCGACGTTCATTCGCACACCCAGCTGTCGGCGGAGGTGCTGGAGGCGGCGTACGACTACGTGACCCGCAATCAGGCCGCCGAGGGCAGGGTGCTGGACTGTGCACTCTCCGAACACGAGCTTCGGCTGGGTCTCGAGCGGCGCTACCGCACGCTGGCCCGGTTCGCGGCCACGCCGGAGGAACGGATCGCATTGGTGGACCGCGCGAACGCGGTAAGGCCTAGGACGTTGGTTTGATGGACACCCTGAAGTGCCCGGAGTGCTTCGCGCCCGTCGCGCCGGAGGACCGGTTCTGCGAGGCGTGCGGACGCAACCTGCTGGTCCGCCGCACGCCGCTGGGCGGACCGACCGGTCCCGCGCAGGCCTCGTGCATCCTGTGCGGCTCGCCGGACATCGATGACGAGGACTACTGCACCCAGTGCGGCCGCCACCAGCCATCGGCGCGTGACCGGGTCGAATACACGCTCGGCGCGGTGTCCGGGGTCAGCGACCGGGGCAAGCGGCGGGCGCGCAACGAGGACTCGATGGCGTTCGGGCACGTCGCGGGCAAGGGTGTCGCCGCCGTGGTCTGCGACGGCGTGGCCTCGTCCGAACGGGCGGAGCAGGCCTCCCAGGCCGCCGCCGACGCCGCGGTCGACGTGCTCTTGAACGCGCTGATCGACACGGCGGACCCGGAGCAGGCGATGATCGACGCCGTCGCCGCGTCCTGCTTCTCGGTCGAGCAGCTGGTGGAAGCCGAGCCGATGGAGGCGGGCGGCCGGGGTGTCGCGCCGTCGTGCACCTTCGTGTCGGCGCTGGTCACGGAGAAGTCGGTGACGATCGGCTGGGTCGGCGACTCGCGCGCCTACTGGCTGGCGGACGAGGGTTCCAAGCAGCTCACGACCGACGACACGTGGGCCGCGCAGCTGGTCTCCGAGGGCGTGCTGACCGAGGAGCAGGCGCGCACGGACCGTCGCGCGCACGTGCTGTCGCGGTGGATCGGCGCGGACGCGGGCCAGGTGGTTCCGCAGGTCGTGACGCTGCAGCCGACCGGGCCCGGGGTGTTCCTGCTGTGCTCGGACGGGCTGCACAACTACCGTCCGGAGCCCGAGGACCTGCAGCCTTTGCTGCCGTGCGGGCCTGAGGAGTTCGTGAAGGTCGCTCTGGATGCCGGCGGCCACGACAACATCACCGTCGTGCTGGTGCCGTTCGCTCCTGCGCCATAAAGTAACCGTGCCGCCGCCTCATGAGTGACAAGGCCCGCCGCACTGTGTCACCTCCCTGGGTAACCCTTTGGAGGCGTACGGGATGGGCACAGGTAGGCGTGGGTTCCTGCTGGGAACGGCTGGGGCTTTGGCCGCTGCCGGGACGGCTTCGGCTGCCCCTGGCGGTTCGACGACGTGGGTGCTGACGAACAACGTCGGGTACGAGGCCGCTGGGCCGAAGCGGGCGGTGATCGCCTGTTCGACGCCGGGCGTGCATCAGTTCTCGCTGGCGGAGCACGGCACGGGTGTCGTGGTGCATCGCGGCACGGCTCGGTTCGCGGGCCCGGTGACGGACTGGAAGGCGAACCAGTTCCCCGCGGTGCCGTCGTTCTACTCGGTCGCGGACTTCTCGAAGTTCACACGTTCTGGTGAATTCGTGCTCTCGACGGATGGCGGGGTGTCCCGTCCGTTCGTGATCGAGCCGCTCGTTCTGGAGCGGCGGACGCTGCCGCACGTGGTGCGGTTCTTCAAGGACTCACGGTCGTTCGGCGAGTACGACCGTGTGGACCGGTCGCTGCCGTACGAAGGTGATCCCGCTCTGCGCGTGGACGCGCACGGCGGTTGGTACGACGCGGCGGCGGACTGGTCGAAGCACTTCACACAGCTGTCGCGCTATTCGTTCTGCAACACGCTGCAGCTGCCGTTGACCGCCTACGTGCTGTGGGCCTCCTACGACGAGCTGACGCGGCGTGCGGTGCCGGACTTCGTGCACCTGCGGGAGTTGCTGCATGACGAGGCGCTGTACGGCGCCGACTACCTGGTGCGGGTGCAGATGCCGGGAGGGTCGTTCTACGGATCGGTGCGGCAGCCGCAGGAGGACGACATCGGCATCGATCCGTCGAAGCGGTTCCTGCGTCGCGGCCCGCTGAACTACCGCGAGGGCTGCGGTGTCGCGATCGCGGCGCTGGCCCGTGCGGCACGGGGCGCGGTCGACGGGGAGTTCCCGCGGTCGCGGTATTTGGCGGCGGCGGAGGCTGCGTTCTCGTTCTTGCAGGTCAACAACGTGCGGTTGACCAACGACGGCAAGGAGAACATCCAGGACGACTACAACGTGCTGCTCGCGGCCGTGGAGCTGTTCAAGGCGACGTCGAACGCCTCGTATCGGGCGGAGGCGGATCGTCGCGCGGCATCGCTGGTGGCGCGGTTGATGCCGCGCGGTCATTTCCGGGCCGACGACAAGGACCGTCCGTACTTCCACCCGTCGGACGCGGGCATGCCGGTCGTCGCACTGCTGGCGTACTCGTCGATCGCGGGTCCCGACGTGCTCACGGCGGTGCGTCGTGCCCTGGAATTCGAGCTCTCGATCACCTCGGCGGTGCCGAACCCGTTCGGCTACGCCCGGCAGGCGGTGCAGACGGCGGCGGGCGACCGGTTCGACGGCTTCTTCTTCCCGCACGACGCGGCCGGCACGTGGTGGCAGGGCGAGAACGCCCGCCTGGCCTCTCTCGCGGCGGCGGCCCGGCTCGCGGCACCGCGGTTCGACGCGACGTTCGCGGCCCGGTTGCGGTCGTACGCGGCGGATCAGCTGAACTGGATCGTGGGCTGCAACCCGTTCGACGTGTGCATGCTGGAGGGCAGCGGCCGGACGGCGCCGATCTACCTGGAGTACCCGGAGGGTTCGGCGGTCGGGTCGTGGCAGTGGATCCGGGCGGCGGGCGGCATCGTCAACGGCATCACCGGGCGTGCGGCGGACGGGCGTGGGATCGAGTGGGATCCGGGAGTGGCGTCGTCGGGCCCGAACACGGACTGGCGGTGGCTGGAGCAGTGGATCCCGCACTCGACGTGGTTCCTGTACGCGGTCGCCGCCGGCTGATCGGGCACGGCTGATTTACCGCTGACTAACTGGAGCGCGGCACCGTCGTGGCGTGAGATTCGTTTCTGTCGCGGCGGTGGCCGCTTTGGCGCTGGCCGGGTTGTCGTCCGGTGTCGCGCACGCGGAGTCGGCGCCGGGCTGTGGTCCGGTGACGCAGATCGGCAGGACCGCGTACATCGACGAGGGCGGTGGCCCGGTGGCGTCGGTCAAGCAGTTCAAGGGGTGTGGCAAGAACTGGGCGTATGTGTACGTGTGGGACTCGTACCACAACAAGGGCAACAGCTACTACGTCACGGCGACCATCCTCGCTCCGGGTTCGACGGGGCACGTGAAGGGCGCCAACCGGGACCGTGAGGTGTGGTCCAAGGGCACTGACACGTTGTCGGTGTGCACTCAGGCGCAGGGGCACATGGTGGACAACCCGGAGTACGCGTACTTCGCGAACACGGACAAGCGCTGCTGAAATTGTCTCCATGTGGAGGCCGGTGTTGATCGCGGTGGCGGTGGTTGTCACCATCGTCGCCGTGGTCTTCGCCTTTCAGCGCAAGCTGGTCTACTTCCCCTCCCCTGGTCCGCTGCCGTCCGCCGAGGAGGTGATGCCTGGTGGGCGCGATGTCCGGCTGGTGACGGCGGACGGTCTGCTGCTGGACGGGTGGCATTTCGAGCTGCCGGACGCGCCGGCGACGGTGATCGTGTTCCCCGGCAACGGCGGCAACCGGCTGGGGCGGGTGCCGTTGGCGCGGGAGCTGGTCTCGCGCGGGTTGTCGGTGCTGCTGTTCGACTACCGCGGTTACGGCGGCAACCCTGGCAAGCCCACCGAGGAGGGGTTGACCTTCGACGCGCGGGCGGCGCTGGATCTGATCGACGGGCCGGTGATCTACTTCGGCGAGTCGCTGGGTGCCGCCGTCGCGGTCGAGCTGGCCACCTATCGCGCGCCGCTCGGGCTGGTGCTGCGCTCGCCGTTCGCGTCGCTGGCAGCGGTCGGGTCGCACCACTACCCGTGGTTGCCGGTGAAGATGTTGTTGCAGGACAAGTACCCGCTGGTCGAACGGGTGTCCGGTGTGGACGTTCCGACGGTCGTGCTGCTCGGCACCGCGGACTCGGTGGTGCCGCCCGCGCAGAGTCGTGAGGTGGCGACGGCGGCACGGGCGCGGCTGATCGAGATCTCCGGCGCCGATCACAACGACGACGTGTTGTTGTCGGGCCCGCAGGTGGTGGACGCGGTGCTGTCAGTGCGCTGACGGCGCGATCTCGCCGGAGCCGCGGCGCACGAGCGCGGCGGGGACGACGGCGTGCACGGGTGGTGAGGTGTCGCCGTCGATGCGGGCGAAGATGAGCTCGGCGGCTTTGCGGCCGATGCCGGGGACGTCCTGGCGCACGACGGTGACGCCGGGTTCGACCATGTCGGCGAGCGGGAAGTCGTCGAAGCCGATGAGCGCGACGCGGTGGTGCAGGTCGCGGGCGCGCAGCACGCGCATGGCGCCGACGGTCACGAGGTTCTGGGCGGTGAACAGCGCCGTGGGCGGGTGGGTGAGGTCGAGCAGCGCGGTGGCGGAGGCCTCGGCGAGCTCCACGCCGTGCAGGTCGGTCCGCACGAGTTCCTCACGCAGGGTGAGCCCGGCCTGGGCGAAGCCTTCGAGGTAACCGGTGTAGCGCTCCTGGCTGGTCCACAACGTGCGGCGGTCGCCGAGGAACGCGATGTCGCGGTGGCCGAGCGCGGCGAGCTGCAGGACGGCTTCGCGGGAGCTCTCGCGGTTGGTGGTGGTGACGCAGTCGGTGCCGCCGAAGGTGGGTGGCCGGTCGACCAGCACCATCGGGGTGCCGCGTTCGCGTTCCTGCTGCAGCGCGTCCTGGTGACCGCCGGCGGCCATGACGACGACGCCGTCGACGCGGCGGGCGGACAGCGAGATGAGCAGTTCGCCTTGCAGGGTGCGGTCGTCCTCGCTGCTGCCGGCGAGCACGAGCACGCCGCTGTGCCGGGCGCGGTCCTCGACGGCGCGCAGCAACGCCGAGTCGAACGGGTTCGACAGGTCTTCGAACAGCACGCCGATGGTGGCGCTGCGGCGGTCGGAACGGCGCAGGCTGCTGGCGGTGAGGTTGGGGCGGTAGCCCAGGGACCGCGCGGCGGCACGGACGCGTTCGACGACCTCGGCGCCGGCGCCGGGCAGTCCGTTGATGACGCGGGAGACGGTCTTGGTGCTGACGTTGGCCAGCGCGGCGACGTCGCGCATCGTGGGTTCGCGTCTTGCGCCTGCTTGATCCATGTCCGCCTGCCTCGGGTAACGCTTGCGTAACGGCCGCTTGTCGCGTCTTCTCCCGGAAAGCTAGCGTCAACGATGACGTAATGGAATCCCCGGTTCTCTCCCGCCTGGTTCGAACGGGCAGGGGCGACCAGGATCTTTAGCATTACTCGGCTTGAGTACCCGCGTAACCGCGCCCACTTCACTACGAGTTCCGTCGCGCGGCCGGTTACGTCAACGTTGACGTAGGAGGAGTCATGTCGCGCAGAGCGTTCGGTCTGACGGCGGTGGCGTTGCTGGCGCTGACAGTGGCGGCGTGCGGGAACGGCGGTGGTTCGTCGAGCGGCGCCACGCTGGTGGGCCTGGTGACGAAGACGGACACGAACCCGTTCTTCGTGAAGATGAAGGAGGGCGCGCAGCAGGCGGCCTCGTCGGCGGGGGCGACCGTGCAGTCGTTCGCGGGCAAGCAGGACGGCGACAACCAGTCGCAGGTGGACGCGATCGAGAACCTGATCGCCTCCGGCGCGAAGGGCATCCTGATCACGCCGAGCGACTCGAAGGCGATCGTGCCGTCGGTGGACAAGGCGCGGGCGGCGGGTCTGCTGGTGATCGCGCTGGACACGCAGCTGGAGCCGGCGAACGCGGCGGACGCGACGTTCGCGACCGACAACTACAAGGCCGGGTTGCTGATCGGGCAGTGGGCGAAGGCGAAGTTCACCAAGGAGGGCAAGCAGGCCAAGATCGCGCTGCTGGACCTCAACCCGAACCAGGTGTCGGTGGACGTGCAGCGCGACCAGGGTTTCCTGGAGGGTTTCGGCGTCGACGTGAAGGACAAGAACCGCATCGGTGACGAGGCCGATCCGCGGATCGTGGGCCACGACGTGACCGACGGCGCGCCGGAGGGTGGCCGCACGGCGATGGAGAACCTGCTGCAGAAGGATCCCGGCATCAACCTCGTCTACACGATCAACGAACCCGCGGCCGCTGGCGCGTACGAGGCGTTGAAGGCGGCGGGCAAGGAGAAGGACGTCGTGATCGTCTCGGTCGACGGCGGCTGTCCTGGCGTGAACAACGTCAAGGCAGGGGTGATCGGGGCGACGTCGCAGCAGTACCCGCTGAAGATGGCGCAGCTGGGCGTGGAGGCGGTGTCGAAGTTCGCGAAGGACGGCTCGAAGCCGCAGAACACCGACACGGGCGTCACGTTGATCACCGACCAGCCGGCTGACGGGGTGGAGTCGAAGGACTCGGCGTTCGGCCTGCAGAACTGCTGGGGCTGAGCGATGACAGCGGTGGTGGAGGAGCGGGATCGCTCGCTGCTGACCCGCGTGCAGCACGTGCTGCACGCGCAGGCCACGATCGGACCGGCGGTGGTGCTGCTGGCGTCGGTGATCGTGTTCGCGTTGCTGTCGGAGCGGTTCCTGACGCCGGGCAACATCTCGCTGATCCTGCAGCAGGTGGCGGTGGTCGGCACGCTCGCGGTCGGGCAGACGATCGTGATCCTGACGGCGGGGATCGACCTGTCGTGCGGCGCGATCATGGTGCTGACGTCGATCGTGATGGCGAAGGTGGCGTCCGAGACGGGGCTGCCGGGGTTGCCGGCGCTGCTGCTGGGGTTCCTGGTGGGCACGTTGTGCGGGCTGCTCAACGGGTTGCTGGTGACGCGGCTGAAGCTGCCGCCGTTCATCGTCACGCTGGGCACGCTGAACGTGTTCTTCGCGCTGAACCTCTGGTACTCGGCCAGTGCCACGATCCGCGGCTCGGACATGCCGTCGTTGCTGCTGTTCACGGGGCAGACGATCAACGTGGCCGGTACGCGCATCACCTACGGCTCGATCATGCTGGTGCTGCTGGTGGGCGCGATGGCGTTCGTGCTGAAGAACACCGCGTGGGGCCGGCACGTGTACTCCACGGGTGACGACCTCGAGGCCTCCCGGCTCTCGGGCATCCGGACGGCGCGGGTCCTGCTGTCGGTGTACGCGATGGCGGGGCTGATCTACGCGGTGGCGGCGTGGACGCTGATCGGCCGGATCGCCTCGGCGAGCCCGCAGGCGGGCCAGACCGACAACCTGGACTCGATCACCGCTGTCGTGATCGGCGGGACGTCGCTGTTCGGCGGCCGCGGCGCCGTGGTGGGGTCGCTGATCGGCGCGTTGATCGTCGGGGTGTTCCGCAATGGCCTGGCGCTCGCGGGCGTGGACGTGTTGTGGCAGACGATGGCGGTGGGTGTGCTGATCATCGTCGCGGTGTCGCTGGACCAGTGGATCAGGAAGGTGAAGGCATGACCACGCCGGTGGTGCAGGCCCGCGGCCTGGTCAAGCGGTACGGCAAGGTGACCGCGCTCGCGGGGTCGGACCTCGAGTTGCTGCCCGGTGAGATCCTCGCGGTGATCGGCGACAACGGCGCGGGCAAGTCGTCGCTGATCAAGGCCCTGTCCGGGGCGGTCATCCCGGACGAGGGCGAGATCTTCGTCGACGGTCAGCAGGTGTCGTTCTCGACGCCGATCGACGCACGCGAGGCCGGTATCGAGACCGTGCACCAGTCCCTGGCGGTGGCGCCGTCGCTCGACATCGCGGCGAACCTGTTCCTGGGCCGCGAACGCCGCCGCCCCGGCGTGCTGGGGTCGGTGTTCCGGATGCTCGACCGCAACGGCATGCGCGAGGAGGCCCGCCGCCAGCTCGACGCGCTGGGGATCATGACGATCCAGAACCCCGGCCAGGCGGTGGAAACCCTCTCCGGCGGCCAGCGCCAAGCCGTCGCGGTGGCACGGGCCGCGGCGTTCGGCAGCCGGGTCGTGATCATGGACGAACCGACCGCCGCCCTGGGTGTGCGGGAGTCGCGCGCGGTGCTGGACCTGATCCTGCAGGTGCGCGACCGCGGGTTGCCGGTGATCCTGATCAGCCACAACATGCCGCACGTGTTCGAGGTGGCCGACCGCATCCACATCCAGCGCCTCGGACGCCGCAAGGCGGTGGTGGACCCGAAGTCCGTGTCGATGTCGGACGCGGTGGCGATCATGACTGGCGCGATGGAACCGCCAGAGGACCAGGCCGTGGACCAGGCGGTTGATCAGGCCGCCGACTAGGCGGTGCCGAAGGGGTTGTCGATCACGTACCGCCACCGGCCGTCCGCGCCTCTGCGTGCGACGTCGGTGGCGGTGCCGGTCACCTCGCCGATGGTCCAGTCGACGATGAGCAGCGCGATGCCGTCGTGTTCGTAGACGTGCCTGGGCTTGACGTCGATGGGCAGGCCGAGGTCGAGAAACCGCTGGTTGGCGGCCTGCCTGGCGGCACCGGCGACGGTCTGGCCGGGCTGCGGGATGAACAGGCCGCCCGGTTCGTAGACGGCGGTGACGGCGTGGGGGTCTTTGGCGTTGAACGCGGCGGCGAAGTCGTGGGCGACACTGGACGGGTGCATGCCGACAGCGTTGCCCGTGCCGAAGTGGGTCACCAAACGGTGACCTGGGACCGTCCGACCGCGGACTGCCCGGTGGAGGTGGCGCTGGCGGCGATCAGTGGCCGGTGGGCGACGCTGGTGCTGCGGAATCTGATGCACGGGCCGCGGTCGTTCTCCGAGTTGCGCGCGGAGCTGCCGACGTTGAGCGCGAAGGTGCTGACCGAGCGACTGGACTCGTTGGTGGCGCAGGGAGTGGTGCGGTGTTCCCGCTCCCCCGGTTTCCCGGTGCGGACGTCGTATGCGCTGACGTCGAAAGGCTTGCTGCTGCGGCCACTGCTGGTGGAGCTGTACCGGACGGGTGAGGCGCTACTGGGTGAGACGCTACTGGGCGAGCTCGCGGATCACTGACTCCAGCGGCGCGATGACGTTGCGAGACAGCAGCAGTTCTTCCGAGACGAGCACCCTGTCGCGCTGGAGCCGCCGCCAGAACTGTCCCTCGACGGGGATCTGCAGGACGTCGAGGGAGAAGACCAGCCGGCGCCCCAGTTCCTCCTGGAGCTCGGTGACCACCTCGTGCAGCGAGGCCGAGAAGGTCCTGCGGACCTCGTCCCTGATGTAGGTGGACTGCAGTGACCGCGGGTCGCTCCATCGCGTGTAGGCGGCGCGCAGGTGGTCGGGAACACCGACCGGCTCGTGGCTGGACCCGGTGGCGCACTCGAGCCACCAGCGGTCCCAGCCCTGTGCGAGCCCCGGCACCTCGACGCCGGTCAGGCGCGGGACCGGCGGTGCCAGGCGCGGAATCGAGTCCGCCGTCGGTGTGCTGATGCCCAGTGCGTCACGGACGAACAGGGGAAACGTGCCGCCGTCGCCGCTCGAGATCACCCACGTGGAATCCTCCGTGAAGTTCATGCTCCACGGTAGCCCGCTCACAACGGCACGGCGTCCAAAGCCTTGTAGATGCGCTTGTCGCTGACGGTGTAGCGGGTGCCGATGGTCTGCGCGAAGTACGACAGCCGCAGTTCCTCGATCATCCACCGGATCTCGTCGAGCTCGGGCGCGGGCTCGTCGGCCGGGGTCTGCGCGCGCAGCTCCCGGTACTCGGCGTGGACCTGGTGCACCTTGGCGGTCCAGTCGAGGTCGCGGCGCGGGTTCTCCGGCAGTTTCTCGATGCGCCGCGAGATGCCCTTGAGGTACCGCACGAGGTCCGGCAGCCGGTCGTAGCCGGTGCGGGTCACGAATCCCTTGTACACCAACGAGTTCAGCTGGGCCCGGATGTCGGCCACCGAGTCCGGCGCGCCTTTCAGCCCGGTCAGTTTCAGCTCGGCCTCGTGGGCGGCTTCGAGGACTTTGCGGACTTCCTGGACGACGACCCAGGTGGTGTCGTTGAGCGCGGCCTGGACCTTCTTCAGTTGTGCCGCATAGGACTTGGCGTCCCACGCTGGTTCGCCCATGAGCCGGTCGACGGCGGCCATGATGCAGTCCGCGAGCAGGGCGGCGACTCCGCCGTGCGGGTTGCGGGTGAGGGCGAGTTTGGCGGCGTTGTCGAGGTGGCGTTGCAGGTGCTTGACCGGTGAGTTGATGCCCAGCAGCAACAGTCTGCGCACGCCGCGGCGGTGGGCGTAGGCCTGGCGGCCGGGGGTGTCGAGGACCTTGATCGCGACGGCCGAGCTCTGGTCCACCAGCGAGGGGTAGGCGGTGACGGTGATGCCGGACTGCCGTTGCTCGATGGTGCGGGGCAGCGCGTCGAAGTCCCACGTGGTGAGGCCGGTGCGTTCGAGGTGGCCGGCGGCCTGGCTGAGCGACTCGCGGACCTCGTCGCGCAGCTTCTCCTTGAGCGCGGCGATGTCCTTGCCCTCGGCGAGGGTGCGGTTCTGCTCGTCGACGACCTGGAACGTGAGCTTGAGGTGGTCGGGGACGGCGTCGAACTGCCAGTCCTCCCGCTGCACGGTGACGCCGGTGAGCGCTCTGAGTTCGCGTTCGACACCGGTCAGCAGGCTGGTGTCCTTGGGGTCGATGCGGGCGAGGACGGCGGTGGCGACGTCGGGGACGGGCACGAAGTTGCGGCGGATCTGCTTGGGCAGCGACCGGATCAGCGCGACGACGAGTTCGTGGCGCAGGCCGGGGATCTGCCACGAGAACGCGTCGTCGTCCAGGGCGGTGAGCGCGGGCAACGGCAGCTTGACGGTGATGCCGTCGTTCTTGGTGCCGGGTTCGAAGTGGTAGCTCAGCGGCAGCGTGAGCTCGCCCTGGCGCCACTGGTCGGGATAGGCGTCGGGGCTGACGTCGGCGCGGTCGTTGACCAGCATGTCCAAGGTGTAGGTGAGAAGGTTCTTGTCCTTCTGCTTCTTCCACCAGGAGTCGAAGTGCCGCGCGGAGACGACCTCGGCGGCGACCCGCTTGTCGTAGAACTCGTACAGCGTTTCCTCGTCGACGACGATGTCGCGCCGCCGTGCCCGGTTCTCGAGCTCGCCGACCTCTTCGAGCATCGCGCGGTTGGTGTGGAAGAACCGGTGGTGGGTGGTCCACTCCCCCTGCACGAGCGCGTGGCGGATGAACAGCTCACGGCTCAGTTCGGGGTCGATGCGGCCGTAGCTGACCTTGCGGCCGGCGACGATCGGCACGCCGTAGAGCGTGACCTTCTCCAGGGCGACGACGGAGCCGCGTTTGGTCTCCCAGTGCGGTTCGGAGTACTGGCGTTTGACGACGTGCTCGCCGAGCCGTTCGGCCCATTCGGGTTCGATCTTGGCGACGATGCGGCCCCACAGGCGGCTGGTCTCGACGAGTTCGGCGGCCATCACCCACTGCGGTGGTTTCTTCGCGAGCGCGGAGCCGGGGAAGATCGCGAACTTGGCGTTGCGGGCGCCGAGGAACTCGGTGAGGGGGCGGCGTTTCTCGTTCGGTGCCTGCTTCTTGAGGACGTCCTTGACGCCGATGTGGCTGAGCAATCCGGACAGCAGCGCGATGTGGATGTTGCGCGGCTCGCCGGGCTGTTCGTTGAGGTGCATGCCGATCTGCTTGGCGACCTGGCGCAGCTGCAGGTAGATGTCCTGCCACTCGCGCACGCGCAGGTAGTTGAGGAACTCGGCCTTGCAGCGCTTGCGGAACTGGTTGCCGCTCAGTTCCTTCTGCTGTTCCTTCAGGTACTGCCAGAGGTTGAGGAACGTGACGAAGTCGGATTCCTTGTCGACGAACCGCGCGTGTTGCTGGGTGGCGGCTTCCTGCTGGTCGGCGGGGCGTTCGCGGGGGTCCTGGATGGACAGTGCCGCGGCGATGATCATGACCTCTTTGAGGCAGCCGGTGGTGTCGGCTTCGAGGACCATGCGGCCCAGGCGGGGGTCGACGGGCAGCGCGGCGAGCTTGCGGCCGGTCGCGGTGAGCGTCTTCTCGGCGGCGTTGATCGCGCCGAGCTCCTGGAGCAGGCCGATGCCGTCGTTGATGTTGCGCGAGTCCGGCGGGTCGATGAACGGGAACGCCGCGACGTCGCCGAGGCCGATGTTGGTCATCTGCAGGATGACGCTGGCGAGGTTGGTGCGCAGGATCTCGGCGTCGGTGAACTCGGGCCGTGCCTCGAAGTCCTCTTCGGAGTACAGCCGGATGCAGATGCCCTCGCTGACGCGGCCGCAGCGGCCCTTGCGCTGGTTGGCGCTGGCCTGGCTGATGGGCTCGATCGGGAGGCGCTGGACCTTGAGGCGGTGGCTGTAGCGGGAGATGCGGGCGTTGCCGGGGTCGATGACGTACTTGATGCCCGGCACGGTGAGGCTGGTCTCGGCGACGTTGGTGGCGAGCACGACCCGCCGGCCGGTGTGGCGCTGGAACACCCGATGCTGCTCGCCGACGCTCAGTCGCGCGTAGAGCGGGAGGATCTCGGTGTTGCGGAGGTCCTCTTGCTTGAGGGCGTCGGCGGTGTCGCGGATCTCGCGTTCGCCGGACAGGAACACCAGCACGTCGCCGGGGCCTTCGGCCTGCAGTTCGTGGACGGCGTTGATGATGCCCTGGGTCTGGTCGTCGTCCTCGTCGAGCGGCCGGTAGCGGGTCTCGACGGGGTAGGTGCGGCCGGAGACCTCGATGATCGGGGCGTTCTCGAAGTGCTGGCTGAACCGCTGCGGGTCGATCGTGGCGGACGTGATCACGATCTTGAGGTCGGGGCGGCGCGGCAGGAGCTGTTTGAGGTAGCCGAGCAGGAAGTCGACGTTGAGGCTGCGTTCGTGGGCCTCGTCGATGATGATCGTGTCGTAGCGCGACAGCGTCCGGTCGGTCTGGATCTCGGCGAGCAGGATGCCGTCGGTCATGAGTTTGACCAGGGTGTCGTCACCGGACTGGTCGGTGAACCGGACCTTGTAGCCGACGGCGTCACCGAGCTTGGTGTTGAGCTCCTCGGCGACGCGCTCGGCGACGGTGCGCGCGGCGATCCGGCGCGGCTGGGTGTGCCCGATCTGGCCGATGACGCCGCGGCCCAGCTCCAGGCAGATCTTGGGCAGCTGGGTGGTCTTGCCGGACCCGGTCTCGCCGGCGACGATCACGACCTGGTGGTTCGCGATCAGCTCTTTGATGTCGTCCTTGTGCTGGCTGACCGGCAGTTCGGCCGGGTATGTGATCTTGGGAACGGACTCCCGGCGCACCTCGACCTTGAGGGCGGCCTCGTCGATCTCCGAGGCGATCTCCTCGGTGATCTTCTTGCGGGCGAGCGGGTCCTTGACCCTGCGTACGCCGTCGAGGCGCCTGGCGAGCCGGCGTTGATCACGCGGCATGAGCTCGGGCAGGCGTTTGTGCAGTTCAGCGAGCGGGGTGTCCATTTGGGGTCAAGGATAGACAGGACGTTCAAATCGTTCGCGCGAATAACTGTCAGACCCGCTCGCTAGCGTGACGGCATGGACGCCGGGGGTTTCTGGAGGCTGGTCGATCACGCCCGCGAGAGGGCGGTTGACCTGGACGAACGACGGGCGTGGCTGTCGGGGCGGCTGGCGTTGTTGCCGGCGGGTGAGATCGCCGACTTCGCGGTGCGGCTGGACGAGCAGCGCCGGCGGGTGGACACGTGGGCGCACTGGCAGGCGGCGACGCTGATCTGTCACGGGTTGTGCGGCATGGACTCGTTCTTCTACTTCCAGGCGTGGCTGGTCGGTCAGGGCCGGGAGGTGTTCGAGTCGGTCGTGTTGTCGCCGGACGCGCTGGCTTCCGTGCCGCAGGTTCAGCGCCTGGCGTCGTTGGGTGGCGTGGAGAACTGGCCGGATGCGGAGTGGCCGGACTGGGAGGCGCTGTACCGGGTGCCGGACGCGGCGTTCGAGGCGGTGTTCCCCGGTGAGCTGGACGAGCTGCTGGAGTCGCGGGGGCAGGTGCGGGCGTTCGACGTCTCGCCCGGTGGTGAGGACGTGGAGATGGAGGATCCGGCCGACATCGCGCGCCGGATTCCGCGGTTGTGGGCGTTGTTCGGAAAAGCGTCCTGATCCTCCGATCGGCGCATGCCGAAAATTGTCAGACCTTACCGATAACGTTGCGGGCATGGACCTCGACGTCTTCTGGGACCTGCTCGACGAGTCGGCTCACGTTACCTCTGACCAGCACGAACGCCGCTTGTGGCTGACCTCTCGGCTTGCCGCGCTGCTGCCGGGCGACATTGTCGGATTCGAGGTGCTGCTAAGCGCGACCCGTGGTCGGGTAAACACGTTCTCACACTGGCACGGCGCTTATGTTCTGTGTGATGGGTTGTGTTCGGCGGAGCAATTCTTCGCGTTCCAGTCGTGGCTGATCGGGCTGGGCCGCGGGGTGCTGGCCGAGGTGGCGTCGTGTCCGGACGCGTTGGCGGAGGTGCCGGCGGTGCGGACGTTGCTGGCGGTCGGCGCGGAGTCGTGGCCGGACGCGGCGTGGCCGTTGTGGGAGGGGCTGGAGCGGGTGACTCAGGACGCGTTCTTCGCCGCTACCGGGCGTTCGCTGGCTGCCGCGCTGGCGGTTCTGGGGTGTGTGCCGGTGACGGACGCGGGGCCGTTCTCGGGTGCGGTGTGGGATCTCGACTCGCCGTTGGAGGCCGCGGTGCGGTTGCCGCGGTTGTGGGAGCTGGCTCAGGGGTTCGAGGAGGCCGCCTGAACTGCGCCGGAAGCCGGGCTTCAAAAATTGTCAGACCCTCTCGCTAGCGTGCTTCGCATGGACCTGAACGCGTTCTGGGCCCTGGTCGAGAGGTCCGCCGTGGAGACCTCCGGGCAGGACGAGCGGCTGGAGTGGCTGACCGCCGCGCTGGCGGGCGAGGAAGCGTGTGAGTTCGCGCTGCGCCTGGACGAGGTGCGGCGGCGGGTGGACACGTGGGCGCACTGGCAGGCGGCGGACGTGATCTGCGGTGGGCTGTGCTCGGACGACGGGTTCTTCTACTTCCAGGCGTGGCTGGTCGGTCAGGGCCGGGAGGTGTTCGAGTCGGTGGCCCGGTCACCGGACGCGTTGGCGGACGTGCCGCACGTGCGGGTGCTGGCGTCGCGTGGTGGCGTGCACGCGTGGGCCGATGAGGAGTGGCCGGACTGGGAGGGCCTCGACTACGTGGCGGCCGAGGCGTTCGGCGGTGAGCTGGAGCCGGTGCTGGCGCGGCGCGGGCGTGAGGTGCTCACGTCGCCGGATCCGGCGGGTGAGCAGTGGGATTTCGCGGATCCGGCGGAGATCTCGGCGCGGGTTCCGCGGTTGGGCGCGTTGTTCGGGAAGGTGGCGTGATGGACGTCGAAGTCGATGGTCCAGCAGTGGATGGTCCAGCGGTGGATGTTCCCGTGGATGTCGCACTGGATGTGCGAGTAGATGTGCCGGTGGACGTGGTGGTGTGGCGGGCTCCTGGGCCGGCGTCGTTCGCGGAGGCGGCGGCCCGGTACGCGGAGTTGCGGTCCTCGCCGCTGGGCGCGTTCGACACGGCGGTGGCGGCGTTCGTGCGCGAGTTGCGGCAGACGTCACCGGATCCGTCGTCGGCGGTGTCGTGGAACGACGCGCTGACGGTGGGCACGGACGCGGTGATCGTGCACGTGGTGTGGCCGGGTCAGCGGCAGGTGCTGGATCTGGTGGCGTTGCTGGCGGCGCGGCACGGCCTGGTGTGTTACGAGCCGGCGCGCCAGGTGGCGATGTCCTGACGCAGCAGGGTTTTCGTGTCCTCGGGTGCGAAGGAGGCGTCGACGGCGTTGGTGGCGATCGCGGTGATGGTGTCGTCGTCGAAGCCGAGCACGTCGCGCAGCGCCTGGTACTCGCCGGTGAGCGTGGTGCCGGTCGAGGACGGGATGTCGGTGCTGAGCGTGACGGTCAGCCCGGCGTCCATCAACTGTGGCAACGGATGAGAGGAGAGTGAGTCGACCAGTCCCAGCGCGACGTTGGACGACGGACACGCTTCGAGCGGAATGGCGCGGTCCCGCAGCAGCGCGACGACCTCGGGGTCTTCGAGGGCGCGGAACCCGTGGCCGATCCGGTCGGCGAGCCCGACGGTCACGGCTTCGGCGACGCTCGGTGCCGCGCAGCATTCCCCGGCGTGGTGCACGAGCCCGATCCCGGCTTCTCGCGCGGCACGGAACACAGCGGCGAACGGCGTCAGCGGGTAGTCCTCCGCGCCCGCCATCCCGATCGCCACGACCTGTGGGTGCGTTGTCGCGAGCCGGAGCGAGGCCTCGAACCGTTCGACCGACCGCTTTCTGGGGTGGTCCACGATCACACGGCATTCGATGCCGTGGGCGGCCTGTCCTGCGGCGAGCCCGGACAACACCGCCTCGAGCGGCATGTCCGGATCCCCGAGCCGTTCTCCGTGCGCTGCCGCGGTGAACGTGACCTCGGCGTAACGGGTCCCCTGCGCTGCTTCCTCGGCGCAGAACTCGTACGCGATCCGGTGGAAGTCCTCGGCTCGCCGCAGGCAGTCCCGCACTGCCCCGTTGTGGGCGGCGAACTGCGTGAAGTCGTCGAACGGCCCGGTGTGCGCCCGCACGTCGACGCCGTGGTGGTCGGCGAGTTCGGTGAGGGTGTCCGCGCGCACGGTGCTTTCCAGGTGCACGTGCAGGTGGGCTTTGGGCAACGTCGCAAGATCACGCATGTGGCGCGACGCTACCCAGGCCCACCCGCGGGCGCCCGGCATTTTCCCCGTCGGTTACCCGGCGAGGAACCGCACGGCGCTGTCCATCTCGAACTCGGGAACGTCGTGGTGCCCGCCGGGGTTGGCGTGCAGCGTCTTCTGGCGGGCCCCGAAGGCGTCGAACAACGCCAACGCGGCGTCGCGGGCGATCAGCTGGTCGTCCCACTGCAGCAGGAACCGCAGCGGGACGGTCACCTGTGCCGCGGCTTTCGCGAGGCTGCCGGACGCGCCGACGAGTCCGAACACGGCCGCGCGGATGCGGGGTTCGGCGGCGACGAGCGGGATGCCGATGGCGCTGCCCATCGACATGCCCCAGAACCCGGTGCCGTCGCCGCTGATCTCGGGAAGGCCGAGCAGCGCGTCCAGCACGGACCGCCATTCCGGGATCGCTCGCGCCGCCAGCAGGGCGTTGTACTCGGACAGGAGCTCGGCGACGTCCTGGCCCGCGGCGATGCCGGAACGGATCTCGGCGATGAACCGGTCGTCCTGTGCTGATCGGGGCCGGTCGCCGTGACCTGGTGAGTCGAGGGTGACGACGGCGAGACCGGCCGCGACGCAACGTGAGGCGTGCTGCACCGAGCGGGGCGCTCGTTTGTGCTGGCCGCCGCCGTGGGCGCCGAGCACGAGTCGTGCCGGCCGGTCGGTGCCGGCCGGGGTCCAGAGGATGCCGGGAACACCGTCGTGGACGAACTCGCGTTCGGTGGTGCCGTTGGACGTGGATTCGGAGAGAAAGCGCATGGTCGTTCGCCTTTCGGGGTTGCTTGGAGCGCTCCCGTGGCGACGCGCGTCGAAGGCGTCAGGCCGTACGTGTGGAGGAGCGCCCACCTGGGTTCACCGCGTTGATGGGACTCACCTCCTCCGGCCTATCGCGTGTGGTGACCCTATCAAGCGGTGATCGCCTCCGTCGCCGGAATTGGCGGCGACAGGGGGCGGGTGGCGCTACTAGGTTTTGGTGTCATGCCTGATGTTGTGCAGACGCGCCACGGCGCGACGGTCCTGATGTGCGCGGCGGACGGGCCGCCGATCACCGACGAGCAGTCCGCTGTGGACCTGATCGGCACGTTGTGGGGTCAGGACGTGCAGTGGCTGGTGTTGCCGGCACAGCGGTTGACCGAGGACTTCTTCGTGTTGCGCACGCGGGTGGCGGGCGCGGTGGTGCAGAAGTTCCAGCAGTACGGGTTCCGTGTGGTGGTGGTCGGGGACATCGCCGGGTATGTCGAGGCCAGCACCGCGTTGCGCGACTTCGTGTACGAGTCGAACAAGGGCCGGCAGCTGTGGTTCGTCGCGGACGAGGCGGAGCTGGACGCGCGGCTGCGGGCGGCCGCCTGATGAACGTCGTGCGTTCGTTGTCGAACCACGCCGGTCCGCGCCGCTCGCCGCAGGAGGTGTTGCGGCGGTTGACCGAGTGGATGACGCCGGGGGTCGAGCCGGAGGATCCGGTGCGGGAGCTGGAGGAACGGGTCGCGGGCCTGCTGGGCAAGCCACGCGCGCTGTTCTTCCCGTCGGGGACGATGGCGCAGCAGGCCGCACTGCGGGTGCATGCCGAGCGGACGGGCCGGCACGCGTTCGCGGGACATCCGCAGACGCACCTGCACGTGTGGGAGAACCAGGGCTACAGCGCGGTGCACGGCTTGAGGTTCCATCCCGCGGGTGATCGCCACGCGCTGCTCACCCTCGACGACCTGAAGACCGTCGGTGAACCGCTGGCGGCGGTGGTGATCGAGCTGCCGCAGCGGGACATCGGCGGCCGGCTGCCCGCGTTCGAGGACCTCCAGGCGCAGACCAGATGGGCCCGCGAGCGGGGTGCGGCGGCGCATTGTGACGGTGCGCGGCTGTGGGAGGCCCAGACCGGGTACGACGCGTCGCTGGCGGAGATCGCGGGCCTGTTCGACACGGTGTACGTGTCGCTCTACAAAGGACTCGAAGGCGCTCGGGGTGCGGTGCTCGCCGGTGACGCGGAGCTGATAGAGCACGCGGCGGTGTGGCGGCGCAGGCTGGGCGGGGCGATCGTGGACGCGTGGCCGCTGGCGGCGATCGCGTTGATGGGCATGGACGAGAACCTGCCGAGGATGCGCGAGTTCCAGGCCCACGCGCGGGCGCTGGCGAAGGCGATCAACGACGACGGGTTCGCGCACACCACACCGGAAGTGCCGGCCACTCCCCTGTTCCACGTCCACCTGCCGATGTCCCGGCACGACGCCGAGCAGGCCGCGCGCAACCTCGCGGAGGACACGGGGATCAAGCTGTTCCTGTACGTGCGGTCCAATCCCGATCCGCGCCGGTGCGCGTTCGAGGTGAGCGTGGGGATCAACGCGCTGGACTTCGCGCCGCGGGAGGTCGCGGAGTTGATCAGAGGACTACCATCGCGGGTGTGAGCCTGCCCGAACCCGTCCAGCACGCGCTGGTCAGGGTCTCGCACTCGGTGCTGATCGACGTCGACGCGCTCGCGAGGGTGCGCGAGCGGTTCGACGACGAGCAGGCGGCCTCGCTGAGCCACTACCTGCGCAGTGCGCAGTCGCCGAACACGGTGCGGGCGTACCGGTCGGACTGGATCGCGTGGGCGGGCTGGTGCCAGGCCGAGGAACGGCAGGCGTTGCCGGCGGACCCGCTGGACGTGGCGGTCTACCTGGCGGCCGCGGCGGACACCGTCAAACCTGATGGGTCGCCGGCGTTCGGGGCGTCGACATTGGAACGCAAGTCGGCGGCGATCTCGGCGGTGCACGCGGCGAACGGGTTGCCGAGCCCGACGCGCAGTGATGTCGTGCGGCTGACGTTGCGAGGTATCCGCCGCAGCCGCAAGGCACAGCCCAAGCGCAAACGGCCCGTGCTGCTCGACACGCTGGAAGCATTGCTGAACGAACGGCCGCAGGACGGTCCGGCGCGCGCGAGGGACGCCCTGTTGTTGTTGGTGGGGTTCGCCGGCGCGTTGCGCAGAAGTGAGCTGGCGCAGGTCGAGTTCGAGGACGTGAGCGTGGACGTGGATCCGCGCACGCACGAGCCGTTGCTGCTGATCCGGCTGGGGACGACGAAGACCGACCAGACGGGCAAGCACCAGCAGTCGGTGGTGCTGCCGCGCGGGAGCCGCCGGCCGACGTGCCCGGTGTGCGCGTTCGCGGACTGGGCGGACGTGCTGGACGGCAAGGAGATCACCGAGACCGGCCTGCACCGGTGCCACGGCTACGACATGACCCGCCGGACCGGCGCGGTGTTCCCGGTGGTGAACCGGCACGGCGGCATCGGGACCAAGGCGATGTCGGGGCGTGCGGTGGCGGAGCTGGTGAAGCGGTACGCGCTGAAGGCGGGGCTGGATCCGGCGTTGTTCGGCGGGCATTCGCTGCGGGCGGGGTTCGCGACGCAGGCGGCACTGGGCGGTGCGAGTGACCGGGAGATCATGCGGCAGGGCCGGTGGACGAATCCGCGGACGGTGCACCGCTACATCCGGACCGCGAACCCGCTCGAGGACAACGCCGTGACCCGCCTGGGCCTGTGATCTTGTGACCCAGGTCTCAGCGCGGGCGGTTAACTCTAAACAAGATCCCCTCCGGTAGGGCTGCACCAACCGGAGTAGTGGACTGGGCCATCGGCAGTGCCGAACCCGGAAGTTTCCGTTGTGTTTCCACGGTGGTTGAGCTGCTCTTTTGTTCCACCATTCGGGCAAATCCTGATCTCCTGACCAGCGGAGCAGCTCAATTCGTGAAGCAATCTCGCATTCTGGGAGTGGCTGGTCGCATGCACTGAGAGCAATACGATCACCACGCCCGGTCATCGACGATGGTCGGGATGTTCCACGGTGTTCGACCCGGCACCCCTGTAACGCCGGGCCGCTCACTCCCTGCACCGGAACAAGGAGCGTTCATGAAGCGCAAAACCATGGGCATCACCACCGCCCTGGTGTCCGCGGCGGCCCTGGCCGCCACGGGCACGTTCGGAGCCAGCGCGGCCGAGCAGGCGGGGACGATCTCCACCGCCCTCGGCCTGTCCGGCGGTGAGCAGCTCGTCCCCCGCGACGTCGTGCGCGACGCCGACGGCACGCACCACCTCCGGTTCGACCGCACCCTCAACGGCTTGAAGGTCATCGGCGGCGACCTCGTCGTCACGCAGAAGGCCGGCGAGCTCAGCAGCGTCGTCAAGGCGACCGAGGCCTCCCTCGCCGGCCTCGACACCTCGGCGCCCGCCACCGCACAGGCCGACGCGAAGCTCGTGGTGTTCGCACTCGACCACGCGCCCGTGCTGGCGTGGGAGACCGTCAAGCACAGCGTCAAGGAAGACCAGACGCCCAGCGAGCTGCACACGTTCACCGACGCCAAGACCGGTGAGACGCTGCTGTCCTACGACGACATCCACGTCGCCGAGGGCACCGGCCAGTCCACCTTCAGCGGCACCGTCGCGCTGAGCACGACCCAGTCGGGATCGACGTTCCAGCTCAAGGACCCCGCCCGCGGCAACCAGGCCGTCAACAACCTCAACAACGGCTCGGGCACCGGCACACTGTTCACCGACGCCGACAACAAGTGGGGCAACGGCACCTACACCGACAAGGCCACCGCCGGTGTCGACGCGGCGTTCGGCGCCGCGAAGACGTGGGACTACTACAAGAACATCCACGGCCGAAGCGGCATCAAGAACAACGGTGTGGGCGCGCTGAGCAAGGTCCACTACGGCAACAACTACAGCAACGCGTTCTGGAGCGACTCCTGCTTCTGCATGACCTACGGCGACGGAGCCCAGAACCGCAAGCCGCTGACCTCGCTCGACGTCGCCGCGCACGAGATGTCGCACGGCGTCACCTCGGCCACCGCCGGCCTGGTCTACTCCGGTGAGTCCGGCGGCCTCAACGAGGCCACCAGCGACATCTTCGGCTCCACCACGGAGTTCTACGCCGCCAACGCCACTGACGCCGGCGACTACCTGATCGGCGAGAAGATCGACATCCGCGGCGACGGCAAGCCGCTGCGCTACATGGACAAGCCCTCCAAGGACGGCAAGAGCCTCGACTACTGGTCCTCCACCGCGGGCAACGTCGACGTGCACTACTCCTCAGGCATCGCCAACCACTTCTTCTACCTGCTCTCCGAGGGCAGCGGCCAGAAGACGATCAACGGCGTCGCCTACGACTCCCCCACCGCCGACGGCCAGCCCGTCACCGGCATCACCCGCGCCAAGGCCGAGAAGATCTGGTACCGCGCCCTCACCACCAAGTTCACCTCCAGCACCAAGTACGCCGCCGCCCGCACCGGAACCCTCGCCGCCGCGGCCGACCTCTACGGCGCCTCGTCGCCCGAGTACGCGGCGGTCAACCGGGCCTGGGCCGCGGTGAACGTCAAGTAGCCGGCCCGCCCCACGAGCGCCGAGGCCCGGACCGACCCCCTGCACGGTCCGGGCCTCGGCAAACCCCTGTCTCAGCGCCCCTGCCTCAGGGCTTCAGATCGGTCGCCGCCAGGAACGACCCGTCCATGTAGAACGGCACCGACTGGTGCTCGTGCGTGACGAGCCACCGCCCGTCACGCCGCCGCAGCCCCACGGTCGTGCGCATCCACATCGAGAACCCCTCCGGATATCCCACCGGCACCGCGGCCATCCGCGACAACCCGTGCACGAACGCCACGTCACCGGACACGACGATCTCCAGGTCACGGTGCTCGATGGTGATCGGCCCGTCGAACCCCGCCATCCACCCGGCCAGCGCCTCCGGGTCACGGGCGTCCAGACCGGTGTTGCGCAGCGGCGGGGCCAGCGTGAACGTCACCGCGTCCTCCGCGTACCGCGCGACGATCCGGGACGGCGACCGCTCCCGCATGCCCTCCACGAACTCGGTGAACAACGCGCGGATCGCGACCTCGTCCTGAACCAGCCTGTGCGTCATCTCGAAACCCTCCGTCAAGTTGGCTGACACACCGATGTCGAGACACGACCCGCGGTCTCGACATGGCGGTGAGAAGATTTTTTCGAGCCGACGAGATGGAGGCCGGGAGTGAAGTACCTGATCCTGATCTACAGCAACCCGAAGTCGCGGGCCGCGTGGGAGAAGCTGACCGACGAGCAGCAGATGAAGTTCGGCCAGGACCACTACGACCTCAGCGACAAACTGCGCGCGTCCGGGGAGCTGATCGTCAGCGAGGGCCTGCCAGGACCTGAGACCGGCAAGGGCGTGAGCATCCGCGACGGCGAGGTCGTGGTCACCGACGGGCCGTTCGCCGAGGCCAAGGAATACCTCGCCGGGTTCTACCTGGTCGAGGCCGACACCATCGACCAGGTCATCGCCCACGCCGCCACCCTGCCCGACGCCCACAACGACGGCATCGAGGTCCGGCCGGTGTGGGACATGTCGATGCTGGACGACATGTGACGCCTCACCTGGAGGGCCTGCTGCGCGAACTCGCGCCGCAGGTCCTCGGCGTGCTCGTGCGACGCCACGGCCAGTTCGACGTGTGCGAGGACGCCGTGCAGGAAGCCCTGCTCGGCGCCGCCCAGCAGTGGCCGGTCGAGGGCATCCCGGACAACCCCAAGGGCTGGCTCATCACCGCGGCCAGCCGCCGCTGGATCGAGCAGTACCGGTCCGACACCGCACGACGTCAGCGCGAGGAGAAGGTCGTCGCGCTCACCCCCGCACCGCCGGACCCGGCGCCGGCCCAGGACGACACGCTCACGATCCTCGCGATGTGCTGCCACGAAAGCCTCACCACGGCCTCGCAGATCGCCCTCACTCTCAGGGCCGTCGGCGGGTTGACCACGGCGGAGATCGCGCGGGCGTTCCTCGTGCCGGAAGCCACCGTCGCGCAACGGATCAGCCGCGCGAAGCAGAAGGTCAAAGGCGCCAAGTTCCGCGCACCACACGACCTCACCGCGGTCCTGCACGTGCTGTACCTGATCTTCACCGAGGGCTCGACCGCCAGCTCGGGCGACGACCTCGTCCGAGTCGACCTCACCGCCGAGGCGATCCGGCTGACCCGTCAGCTGCACCGCAGACGACCCCAGGACGGTGAACTGAGCGGGTTGCTCGCGTTGATGCTGCTCACCGACGCACGCCGGCCCGCCCGCACCGACGAACAGGGCGCGTTGATCCCACTCGCGGAACAGGACCGCGCCAAGTGGGACCCGCAGGCCATCGCGGAGGGCACGGAACTCATCCAGAACGCCCTCAACACCGCGAAAATCGGCCCGTACCAGCTGCAGGCGGCGATCGCGGCCGTCCACGCCGACGCGAAAACCGCCGACGACACCGACTGGCACGAGATCCTCGGCCTCTACGAGCTGCTCACCGTCACCGCGCCCGGCCCGATGGTCGCGCTCAACCGGATCGTCGCCGTCGCCATGGTCCACGGCCCGCAGCAGGCACTCGACGAACTGTCCACACTGGACCTCGACCACTACCGCGTGCACGCCGTGAAAGCACATCTCCTTGACCTGCAAGGAGAAAACGACGCGGCGAAACTGGAGTACGAGAAGGCGGCCAAGCGGACGCTGAGCGTGCCGGAGCGGCGCTACCTCAGCTCCCGGTCGCGCCACCCACGGTAGCGTCCGACGACGGCTCCTCCTGCGGCGGCGCCGCAGGCACCACACCCGCCAGATCGCCCCCGTTGTCGTTGACCCGCAACACGAACGGCCGCGTCTGCGTGTACTGGACGACGGAGATCGAGCACGGATCGACGACGATGCGCTGGAAACCGTCCAGGTGCACGCCCAGAGCGTCGGCGAGCACGGCCTTGATCACGTCACCGTGCGAGCACAGCACCCACACCGCACCAGGACCGTGTTCCGCGGTGATCCGGGCATCATGCGCGCGCACAGCCGCCACCGCACGAGCCTGCACGTGCGCGAGACCCTCACCCTCGGGAAACACAGCGGCGGAAGGATGCTGCTGCACAACAGCCCACAACGGCTCGTTGAACAGGTCCTTCAACGCCTTGCCGGTCCACGCGCCGTAGTCCACTTCGGACACGTCCGGCTCCGCCACCGCCGCCAGCGAACGATCCGCCAGCAACGGCGCCAACGTCTCCTCACACCGCTGCAAAGGAGACGACACCACCGCCGCGACCGGAATGTCCTTCAACCGGCCCACCAGAGCCGCGGCCTGAGCCTGACCGCGTTCGTCCAACCCGACCCCGAGAGATCGCCCGGCGAGCACACCGGAACCGTTGGCGGTCGAACGAGCATGTCGAAGCAGGATCACCGTGGCCACGGCACCCACCTTAGATCGGCTGCAGCAACCCCATCGACAGCAGCCCCATCAGCACGAGACCCAGCATCAACCGGTACCACACGAACGCCGAGTAAGAATGCTTCGAAACGTACTTCAGCAACCACGCGATCGTCGCGTAACCCACCACGAACGAGATCAGCGTCGCCACGATCATCTGCGGAATCGACGCCTGCTCGCCACCACCCGAGCGCTCCAGCACGTCCGGGATCGAGAACAACCCCGCCCCGAACACCGCCGGAATCGCCAGCAGGAACGAGTACCGGGCCGCCGCCTCCCGGTTCAACCCCAGGAACAGACCCGCGGTCAGCGTGCCACCGGAGCGGGACACGCCCGGGATGAGCGCCAGCGCCTGCGCCAGCCCCATCCCGATCGCGTCCTTCATCCGCAGCTCGTCACGCTGCTGCTTGGCCAGATGATCCGCCAGACCGAGCAGCAGACCGAACACCACCAGCATCGTCGCCGTGATCCACAGGTTCCGCGCCGACGTCCGGATCTCGTCCTTCAACAGGTAACCGAGAACAGAGATCGGCACGGAACCGATGATCACGTACCAGGCGAGCTTGTAGTCCTTCTCCTTGCGCGCCTCCGCGCTGAAGAGGCCGCGGAACCAGGCGGAGATGAACCGCCCGATGTCCTTGGCGAAGTAGATCAGCACCGCCACCTCGGTACCCAGCTGGATGACCGCGGTGAACGAAGCGCCCGCGTCGTTGCCGAAGAACAGCGTCGACGTGATGCGCAGGTGCGCACTGCTGGAAATCGGCAGGAATTCCGTCAGTCCTTGGACCAGTCCGAGGACCAGAGCCTGCAACCAGCTCAACTACCCACTCCTGCCAGATCCAAAGCTTCGGCCGCGGTGCGAAGGCCCGCGATCCCCTGCTCGAGATCTTGCAGCATCGGCGAAACGGACAGCGTGGTGACCCCCGCGGCAGCGAGCGCCTTCATCTTGTCTGCTATGCGCTCCTTCGGGCCCAGCAACGACGTCGCGTCCAGGAACTCCAGCGGAATCGCGGCCATCGCACCCGCGTAGTCACGCGCCAGGTACTTCTCCTGGATCTCCTCGGCCTGAGCCGGGAAACCCATGCGCACCATCAGGTTGTTGTAGAAGTTCTGCTTGCGGCTGCCCATACCGCCCACGTACAGCGCCGTGTACGCACGAACCGGGTCAGCACACGCCTTCCAGTCCTCACCGACGATCAACGGAACGGTCGGCACGACGTCGAAACCGTCCATCGTCTTGCCGGCCTTCTCCCGACCGGCCTTCACACTCGCCAGCGACTCCGCCGAGTACTCGGGCGAGAAGAAGATCGCCAACCAGCCGTCCGCGATCTCACCCGTCAGCTCCAGGTTCTTCGGACCCACAGCGGCCAGGTAGATCGGAATCTGGTCCCGCACCGGATGCACCGTCAGCTGCAACGCCTTACCAGGACCATCCGGGAGCGGCAGCGTGTAGTGCTCACCCTCATAGCGCAGCTTCTCGCGCGAGAGAGCCTTCTTCACGATCTCCACGTACTCACGCGTGCGCGCCAACGGCTTGTCGAACCGCACACCGTGCCAGCCCTCCGACACCTGCGGACCCGACACGCCGAGACCCATCCGGAACCGGCCACCGGACAACGTGTCCAAAGTGGCCCCGGTCATCGCCGCCATCGCCGGCGTCCGCGCCGGAATCTGGAAGATCGCGCTACCGACGTCAATCCGTTCGGTCTGCGCGGCCACCCACGCGAGCACCGTCGGCGCATCGGAACCGTAGGCCTCCGCGGCCCACACCACCGAAAAGCCGAGCCGGTCGGCCTCTTTGGCCAGCTCAAGGTTCGCGGCGTCGTTGCCGGCGCCCCAGTATCCGAGGTTCAATCCGAGCTTCACGAGCCGTGACCCTACCGGTCAGTAACACCGATTGCCAGGCTCAGCCGATGATCACCCCTTAGCATCGCGCACGTGGAACAGCGATACCTCGGCCGCAGCGGCCTCCGCGTGTCCAGGACGGCACTGGGCACGATGACGTGGGGCCGCGACACCGACGCGGACGAGGCCGCCACCCAGCTCATGGCCTTCGCCGACGCCGGCGGCACCCTCATCGACACCGCCGACGTCTACACCGAAGGCGAAGCCGAACGCATCCTCGGCGGCCTGCTCGGCGAAATCGTCCCCCGCGAAGAACTCGTCATCGCCACCAAAGCCGTCGCCCGCCGCACCGACGGCCCCTTCGGCGGCGGCGCCTCCCGCGGCGCACTCCTGTCCGCACTGGACGGCTCCCTGCGACGCATCGGCGTCGACCACATCGACCTCTGGCAACTGCACGCCTGGGACGCCAACGTCCCCATCGAGGAGTCACTGTCCGCCCTGGACCAGGCGATATCCTCCGGCAAGGTCCGATACGCGGGCATCTCCAACTACAGCGGCTGGCAACTCGCCACCGCCGTCCTCACCCCCTCGACCTACCCGCTCATCTCCACCCAGGTCGAATACTCCCTGCTGGAACGCGGCATCGAACGCGAAGTCGCCCCCGCGGCCCTGCACCACGGACTCGGACTGCTGCCATGGGCACCCCTCGGCCGCGGCGTGCTCACCGGCAAGTACCGCAACGGCACCCCACCGGACTCCCGTGGCGCATCCGCGCACTTCGCGGGCTATGTGGAGCAGCACCGCAACGAGCGAGCGGCCCGGATCGTCCAGGCCGTCGCCACCGCCGCCGACGGGCTCGGCACCTCGCCGTTGTGCGTGGCTTTGGCCTGGGTGCGGGACCGGCCCGGCGTCGTCGCACCCGTGGTGGGCGCACGCGACACGAACCAGCTGATCGCCTCACTGGAAGCCGAGCAGCTGACGTTGCCACCGGCGATCCGCGCGGCGCTCGACGACGTCAGCGCCATCGAACTCGGCTATCCCGAACGCCCCATGCCCTGACCTGCGATAACTCGCGAACTGACGGCAGGGCCCCGCCCTCCCAGGGGGCTTACCACCAGGCCTCCTCAGGCTATTCGCGAAACCAGCCTGTCAAGGCGCCGCTGACCGATCTGTGGACAACTCGCACCCGCCGCTGACTTGTCCACAGATCGCCGAACGAGGGCTTGACAGCGCGTTTTCGCAGGTAAAGTGACGTTCGGCGGCCTCAGGTGGTCAGCCCCCAAGGGAGGGCGGGGCCCTGCCTCCAACCGCTCGCACGCCTACAAGCCGTGCGCCTGCGTCCTCGGCTGCGCCGACTCCCGCGTACCACCAGAGATCGTGTTCGACGACGGCCTCGGCGACATCTTCACCATCCGCGCCGCCGGCGAGGTTCTCGACTCCAGCGTCATCGGCAGCATCGAGTACGCCGTCGAACACCTCCACGTCCCGCTCGTCGTGGTCCTCGGACACGCCGGCTGCGGCGCAGTCAGCGCCACCATCGACGTCATCCGCGGCAAAGGCCACGTCACCGGCGACATCAGCACGCTCGTCCGCACCATCGAACCCGCCGTGCGCGCCATCGAACCCGCCGTGCGCGCCACGGCTCCACACACAGACGACCGCGCGTTCCTCGCCGCGTGCGTCGCTGAACAAGCCCTCCGCACGGCCGAAATCCTGCAAGAACGCAGCGTCATCATCCGCACGGCCATGGCGAGAAACGCGCTTGGTGTTGTGGCGGCTTCTTATGACTTGAGGTCGGGCCGGGTGGTGACATTGGTGAAGCATCAGTTTTGGTCCACACTGAAGCAATAGAGATAACCAACAGATTCGCCCAACCGAGGTTTCACCCCACCCCTTGCGTGACCTATGAGCGCTCGTCAGGGATGCTGGAAGTGACGACCTTGGGAAGGGACCCGATCTTGCGCCGGCTCGTAGCTCTGATCTTGACCACCGCCACGCTGGCAGCGTGCGGCCAGAGCGAGGGGTCGCAAGATCCGCTGCAGGTCGCGGAAACCCTCGAGGCGGCCAAACCCGCCCGCTCCCCCGCCCAGAACGCCACCCCGCCCGGCCAGATCACGCCCGGCGGCACGTTCACCGAGGGCGACACCACGCTGAAGTTCCACGTCAACGACCGCGACGTCGAGCTCGACCGGCTGCGCAGCGCGGTGTTCGAGATGACCACCGACGACAAGGGCACCGAGACCAGGGGCGCCGGCATCCGGGCGGGAGACGGCGCCACCAACGGCGTGCCGGACCGCTTCGGGCGGCTGCTCGTCGTCGACACCCGCGGCGGCGAGTTCATCGCGTTCTCCATCAACCCGCTGATCATGCGCCAGCGCTACCCCGTGCCCGGCTCGCCCTACGGCATCGCCTACGACGCCAAGCGCGACATCGCGTGGATCACGCTCACCGAGCGCAACGAGGTCGTCGGACTCAACGTCGCCGGTGGCGAACCGACCGAGAAGCACCGGTTCTCCACCGTGCGTCAGCCCAACACGGTCAGCGTCGACCAGGACTCCGGACGTGTGACGGTCACGTCCGGCGACAACGGAGGGATACAGGTGATCTCGCCATGAACGAAGGGGTGATCGACGGGGACTGGGAGTACCGGCCGCTGCGTCTGCCGCCGGGAATCTCACGCCGCACCGCGACCACGCAGTTGGCCATCCACGCCGAGTTCGCCGGCTGGGAACTGTCCCGCACGCTCCTCTACGGCGACGGCTCCCGCAAGATCTGGCTGCGCCGCAAGCGCCAGCCCGCACTGGTACCAGGACTGATCACCTGACCCCCGTCAGCTGACCACAGCCTCACCGAACGCGAACGGACTCGCCTCGCACTCCGCGATGAAGTCCGCCGGAAAGCCCCGCTGATGAGGGGCCGACGCCTCCAGGCGCGCGACCGCTTCCGGCGGCAGCACCACCTCGCCCAGGCAGTCCGCGACCTGTTCTGGCGTCCGCGCGCCCACCAGCGGCAGCACACCGGACGACCGCACCCACGCCAGCGCCACCTGAGCCGGCGTCGCGCCCAACTCCCCCGCGACCGCCCGCACGGCCGACGCCGCGCTCTCTTCCCGCTCGGTCAGCCGGCCTGCCCGCTGCGTGCCACCGGAGAGCTTGCCCGCGGCCAACGGCGCCCACGCCGCCACGCTCATCCCCAACGCCGAGGCCATCGGCAGCAACTCCCGCTCCACGTCGCGCAGCAGCAGGTTGTACGGCACCTGCAACCCCGCGAACGCCGTCCACCCTCGCCACTCCGCCAGCGTGTTCGCCCGCGCCACGAACCACGCCGGCGCGTCCGACACCCCGACGTAGAGCACCTTCCCCGCCCGCACCACGTCGTCCAGCGCCCGCATCGTCTCCTCGACCGGCGTGTGGCGATCCCACAGATGCACCCACAGCACGTCCACGTAGTCCGTGCGCAACCGCCGCAACGACTGCTCCAGCGACAGCACCAGGTTCTTGCGGTGGTTCCCGCCCGCGTTCGCATCCCGCACGTCCCGCGACAACGTGTACTTCGTCGCCACCACGAACCGGTCCCGCCGCTGCAACACCGCGCCGAGCACCTCCTCGCTCTCCCCGTACGCCGAAGCCGTGTCCAGGAAGTTCCCACCGGCATCGGCGTACACGTCGATCACCCGCCGCGCCTCCTCCTCCGAGCGCAACGTCATGGTGCCCAGCAACAACTCCGAGACCCGCAGACCTGTCCGCCCGAACAACCGATATCGCATGATCCACAGCATCACGGCCGAGCCGGAACGGAGGGAGTCCCGCTCAGGGCCCCTCTAAACTCGGCGGACATGGCCGACAACGCACTGGGCCGGTTCGTGCGCGCCCGCCGCGAAGCCACCACCCCACCGGAAGACACGCAACGCCGCCGCACCCCAGGTCTACGGCGAGGCGAGCTCGCCGATCGCGCGGGCATCAGCGTCGAGTACCTCACCCGTCTCGAACGCGGCACCGACCGCTCCCCCTCCGGCCAGGTCCTCACCTCCCTCGCCGACGCGCTCGCGCTGACCACCGACGAACGCGTCCACCTGTACCGCCTGATCAAGGCAGACAGCACCTGCGCGCCACCCGGTCCCCCACAACTGCGGCCGACCGTCCTCAGGACACTCGAAGCACTCGAACCGAACGCCGCCTGCGTGCTCAGCCCCGCGGGCGACGTCCTGGCGTGCACCGAGCGGTTCCGCGAGATCTCCGGCCTCGGCGACGAACCCAACCTCGTCCGTTTCGCCTTCAGCCAGGACGCCAAGGCCCACTACCCCGACTGGGAGCAGATCGCGGACGACCGCGCCGCCGCCCTCCGCGCGGCCGCGGATCTCGGCGACCACGCCGCGGCGGCACTCGCGTTCGAACTCTCCATCACCGCCGGCGCCGCCTTCGCCGACCGGTACAACTCCGCCGCCTCGCTCCCGCCCACCACCGGCACCGAGCGCTGGGGCACCGAGCGCTGGGGCTCCCACCTCCTGGTGTTCGAGACGCTGTACCTGGCAGGAGAAGCCGAACACCGGTTGATGGCTTACTTCAGTCAACACTGAAGCTATAGAGCATGACGATCCGAAGCCGGATGGAAGAATCGCCGTCATGCCTCGCCCGGAACGACCGCTCGACCCGTTCGCCGGGCCCGTGGAACAGTTCGCCTTCGACCTGCGCAAGCTCCGCGAGAAGGCCGGCTCCCCCGGCTACCGCGAACTCGGCAGGCTCAGCCACTACTCCGCCAGCACCCTCGCCGACGCCGCCCGCGGCCAGAAGCTCCCGAGCCTGGCCGTCACCCTCGCGTTCGTCCGGGCCTGCGGCGGCGACGAGGAGACCTGGGAACGACGCTGGCGTGAGATCGGCGAGCAGGACGCGGACGAACCCGCCGCGGACTCCCCCTACGTCGGCCTCAAGGCGTTCACCGAGCAGGACGCCGACCGCTTCTTCGGCCGCGAACGGCTCGTCGGCAAGCTCCTGGGCAAGCTGGAACACCACGACACCGTGCTGGTCGTCGGCGCGTCCGGATCAGGCAAGTCCTCGCTGCTGCGAGCCGGTCTGCTGGCCCGCAGCAGCGGCGAGCTGATCACCCCGAGCACCCACGACACCCTCCCCCAGACCGAGAAGCTGCTGGTCATCGACCAGTTCGAGGAGATCTTCACGCTCCCCCACCGCGACGAGTTCATCGCGGCCCTGACGCAGCGGCGCCATCAGACCGTCATCGGCCTGCGCGCCGACTTCTACGGCCACTGCGCCCGCTACCCCGACCTCGTCGACGCCGTCGAGGACGCCCAGGTCGTGGTCGGCCCGATGACCACCGACGAACTGCGCAAGGCCATCACCCAGCCCGCGGTCGAGGTCGGCTGCGCACTCGAGACCGGACTCGTCGCCCGCCTCATCGCCGACGCCACCGGCGAACCGGGCGTACTCCCCCACGTCAGCCACGCGCTGCTCGAGACGTGGCAGCGCAAGCGCGGCAACACCCTCACGCTCACCAGCTACCACGAGAGCGGCGGCATCGCCCGCGCCATCGCCACCACCGCCGAGAACGCCTTCACCGGCCTCGACGAACAGCAGCAAACCCAAGCGCGCCAGGTGTTCCTGCGCCTGGTCACCCCGGGACAGACCACAGAGGACACCAAACGCCGCGTCAAGCGGTCCGAGCTCGCGGCGGACGAGGTCGTCGAACACCTCGCGAACGCCCGCATCCTCACCGTCGACGACGACAGCGTCGAGATCAGCCACGAAGCCGTCATCCGCAGCTGGCCGCGGCTCAAGGACTGGCTCGCCGAAGCGCGGGACGACCTGCGCGTGCACCGCCGCCTCACCGCGGCCGCCGCGTACTGGGAGGCGCACGACCGCGACCCCGGCTCGGTCTACCGCGGTGTCCCGCTCACCCAGGCCACCGACTGGGCCAACCGCGACCCCGGCGCCCTCAACGCCGAGGAGCAGGCGTTCCTCGACGCCAGCAAAGCCGCCGCCCAACACGAGCTGGCCACCGAAAAGCAGCGCACCACCAACTTGCGCCGTGTGGTCGCGTTGCTCGCCGTACTGCTGCTCGTGGCCACCACCGCGACCGTGTTCGCCGTACGCGCGCAACGGCAGACCACCGAACAGCGCACCAACGCGCTCGCCCAGAAAGCCATCGCCGAGGCCAACGGCCTGCAGGACCGCGATCCCGGCCTCGCCAGCCAGCTCCGGCTGGCCGCCTACCGCCTGACCGGGTTGCCGGCCGCCCGCGACAGCCTGCTCAGCACGTTCACCAAGCCCCAGGTCACCGTGGCCAGGGGCCACACGGACGCGACCTCGTTCGCACTGTTCAGCCCGGACGGCAAGCTCATGGCCACGGCCGCCGACGACAAGATGCTGATCATCTGGGACGTCGCCGACCGCTACCACCCCGCCGAGCTCGGCCGCGTACCCGCCGGTGACGACGCCATCCACCACATGGCGTTCAGCCCGGACAGCCGCACCCTCGCCACCGCCGGTTGGGACGGCCTCATCCGCCTCTACGACCTCACGGATCCGCGCAAACCCGTCGAGAAGGCCCGCATCAGCGGCCACAGCGGCCAGGTCCAGGCGGTCCAGTTCACCCCGGACGGCCGCACGCTCGTCAGCAGCGGCGAGGACAAGACCATCCGAGTCTGGGACATCTCCGGTCCCGCCACCCTCGTGCGCACCATCCAGGCCCACGACAAACTCGTGCACTCCGTCGCGCTCAACAAGGCCGGCACCACCATCGCGTCCTCGTCCTGGGACGGCACCGCCAAGATCTGGGACCTCGCGACCGGCGACCACCTCGCCACGATCGTCCTCTCCTTCACCAACTTCTCCTCGGACGCCGTCGCGTTCTCCCCCGACGGCGGCATGCTCGCCACCGGCGCCGAGAACGAGGGCGTGCGGCTGTGGGACGTCAGGGACCCGCGCAACCCCGCACTGCTCGGCACGGCCAGCGGGCACGACTCCTCGGTCCACGCGCTCGCCTTCTCCCCCGACGGCAGGTTCCTCGCCACCGGCGGCGGCGACAAGAGCACCCGGATCTGGGACATCACCGACCCGCGCAACATCCAGCTGGCCGCGGGTCTGGCCGGCCACACCGACTCCGTCTGGTCCGTCGCGTTCAGCCCCGACTCCCGGCAGATGGTCACCGCCACCACCGACGCCGAGGTCCGCGTGCTCGACGTCGCCAACCTCAACTACCCGCGTCACCGCTGGACGACGTGGAAGCTCGACTACGACAGGGGCGGCAAGTTCTTCGCCACCGCCTCCTCCGACGGCACCGTCAAGCTGTGGCGACCGGAGGACCGGCACGCCCAGGAGATCTCCACCCTGCCGAAGCTCGCCCCCGGCGAAGAGGCGGCCACCGTCGACATCAGCCCCGACGGGAACCTCCTGTTCGCCTCGACCTACTCCGCGAGCGTCCTGTGGGACGTCCGCGACCCCGCCGAGCCGCGCGAGCTCAGCAGGGCGATCACCGGAACGGCACCGCTCGTCGCCGCGACCTTCAGCCACGACGGCAGGACGCTCGCCGTCTCCGAGGACAACGGCCTGATCGGGCTCTGGAACGTCACCGACCCCGCCAAGCCGGTGCAGACCGGCAGCTTCGCCGTCCGCAAGGCCGACACCGTGTGGCAGATCGAGTTCTCCCAGGACGACCACACGCTCGTCGTCGCCAACGGCAGCCGCGAGCTCCAGCTGTGGGACGTCAGCGACCCCGCCAAGCCGCGCGCCCACCCCGCGTTGCGTACCGACGACAACCCCGACCCCATCCGCCGCGGCGGGCAGGCCGGCCGGGAGGAGGTCATGACCGTCGTCATCCACGGCGACGTCATGGCGTTCGCGAACATGGGCAGCAGCGGCGCGCTGTACGACATCAGTGATCCCGCACAGCCGCGCAAGCTCGGCACCCTGCCGAACGACGGCGGACCGCTGCAGCGCCTCGCCTTCTCCCCCGACGGCACCCACATCGCCGCCGGGACGACCGACGACGCCGTTCGCGTGTGGGACGTGCGCGATCCCCGCAACCCCCAGGTGCGGGCAGTGCTGCACGGTCACACGGAACGGGTGTGGGGCGTGGCCTTCGCGCCGGACAACCGCACCCTCGCGACCACCGGAACGGACCGCACGGTCCGCATCTGGGACATCGACGTCGAGGCGACCGCGACCCGCGTGTGCGCTACTACGACGGCGCACCTGTCCACTCGGCACTGGGAGCACTACTTCCCCGGCGTCGACCCGAGGCCTCTTTGCTGAACAACACCCTCACCTGCCCTCTCAACGCCCTTTGTAGTGCGAAAACGTTGTGCGGTGTCGATGTCCCGGCGTCGTACAACAACGTTCGTGCAACTGCGACGGGCAACCGGGGAACGGTGTGTTTCAGCCAACACTGAAGCAATAAAATGCACCGAACTGGTTGCAGATGTGATCAGATTCGTTGTCATGGAGCTCGTGCCGCACGAAGTCGGGGTCGCGCACAGCGCACTGCCGCACGACGAAACGTCCACCCGTGCCCTGCTCGCCGAAGCCGCGGCGCAGGGCCTGCACACAGTTGTCGTCTCCGCAGACGAAGGCGACGAACGCGCCATGGCCGTGCTGCGTGAACTCCGCGCGGAATGGCACACCGCGGGCGGTCAGATCACCGCCCAGCTCGACACAGATGCCCAGGGCCAGCTCGCCCACCTGTGGGGCCTGTCGGCCGACGAGCGCGCCGCGTGGCTGGCGGCGTTCCCCCGTCACGACGACCCGAACTGGTGGATGCACCGCCTGCTGGTGCTCAACCACCATCCGGAGTGGGCGCCGCTGAAGGACTGGCTGGTCGACGAGCACGTGCGGCTCTTCGGCCGTCCGCCGGGAAGACGCCGGTCGAGCCCGGCAGGTCGCTGAGATCCTTCTGGCGCTACCGGTGGAACCACGACGTCGGGTCGGCCTGCTGGCCGGCCCGACGCGGTAACACGACCGCGTGCGCCAGCGAGTTCGTCCACGGCACACCGACGGCGGGTCGTTCTCCGCGGGCACGTCCGCGGCTCCAGGTACCTCAGCACCAGCCCTCAGCTATGCCTTGGCGGCCACCTCGCGGATCAGGTTCGCGAGCTCCGACGGCCGTTCCAGGGGAAGCATGTGTCCGGCATCGGCCAAGATGACCGAAGTGCCGCCGAACTTCACCGCGTCGGTTTCCGGCACCAGCCGGTCCTCGTCACCGATCACGGCGACCACGGCCTTCTCCTTGGCCACGGTCAGCCCGGCCTCCCGGTCGTACCGGTCCACCGCGGGCCGGAACAGCGCGACCGTCTCCGGCCAGTGCCCCCACACCATGTCCGCGGTCAGCTCCACGTCCTGGTCGTCGGGCTGGTCGCCGAACAGCCACCACCGCAGCCCCGCGGTCTTGGTCGGCTCGATCTTCTCCCGCACCGCCCGCACGATCGGCCCGAACGCCCGTTCCAGCTCCCGCACCAGCTTCCCGACCGCCTTCGGCCACGCCAGCGAGGTCTCGCTCATCCCGCTCGCCGCCGTCGACACGAACACGTTGCCCAGCACCCGCTGCCGGAACAGCCGCGGCCTGCGCTCGGCCATCGCCAGCGCCGCCATGCCACCCATCGAATGCCCGACCACCACGACCTGACCAGCAGGCACGGCCCGTTCGATCAACTCCCCCAGGTCCTCGCCCAGCTGGTCGATCGTCGCGGTCTCCTTGGTCGCCGGCCCGGACTTGCCGTGCCCGCGGTGGTCGTAGGAGATGACCTGGAACTCCGTGGAGAGCAGCTCGGCGACCTTGTGCCAGCTGCGGTGGTCGAGCGAGTAGCCGTGTGCCAGCACGACCGTCACCGGCGCCTCGGGGTCACCCGCGCGCACCACGTTGAGCTCGGTCCCGTCCTCCAGCCGCACCATGGGTTTCCTTTCGCCGTGTCGTCTGTTCGTCCTAACGAGACAACACGGCGAAAGGACACGATCTAAACGCGGCCGAGCACCACATCGGGTGGCACGTGGCCGCCAACCCCTGGCACACCGCGGAACTTGTACGCCGACGCCTGCCCGCCCGGCTGGATGATCCAGGCCTCCCCCGGCTCGCCTCGCTCCAGCACCGACTGCAGGGCGTCGGCGATGTCCGACGGCGTCAGCAACGGGAACTCCATCGAGTCGAACTCCTCCTTCGCCGCGCCGAGCAGCAGCGTGTCCACGAACCCGGGACACAGCGCGGCCACCACGATCCCGTCGGCGGCCAACGCTCTCCCCGCCGCCCGCGCATACCCGACGACCGCGTGCTTGGTCAGCGTGTACAACGGATCCGCGGGCATGGCCGCCAGCCCGGCCAGCGAGGCGGTGATCACGATCTTCCCGCCACCCTGCCGCCGCAACGCCGGCACCGCGGCGCAGAGCCCGTAGACGACGTGGTCGACGTTGACCCCGACCAGCTTCCGGTACCGGGCGACGTCCAGCGCGTCGTCCACCCCGGCCTGACCGCCACCGATCCCGGCGTTCAGGTGCACGACGTCGACCCGCCCGAACTCCTTCTCCACCTGCTCGACCACCGCGGGCATCGTCTCGGGATCGGAGGCGTCGCCGGTGATGGCGATCCCGCCCACCGCGGACGCGATCCGTTGCGCACCGGCGGCGTTCAGGTCGAGCACCGCCACCCGTGCACCGAGCTTCGCGAGCCTGCGCACCACGGCCGCGCCGATACCTCCCGCGCCACCGGTGACGAGCGCTACCTGACCGGTCAGGTCCACAGTGGACACGAGACTCTCCTCAGCTGTTGCGCAGGAAACGGTCCAGAACGCGCACACCGAACTTCAGCGCCTCCACCGGCACGCGCTCGTCCACGCCGTGGAAGAGCCCGGAGAAGTCGAGGTCGGCCGGCAGCTTCAGCGGTGAGAAACCGAAGTTGCGGATGCCGAGCTGCTGGAACGACTTGGCGTCCGTGCCACCGGACAGCATGTACGGCAGCACGCGAGCGCCGGGGTCCTCGGCGATCAGCGACGCCGTCATCGCGTCCACCAGCGCGCCGTCGAACGTCGTCTCCACCGGCGGCAGGCCGACCCACTCGCGTTCCACGTCCGGCCCGAGCAGCTCGGCGAGCTCGCGGTCGAACGCCTCCTCGCGGCCCGGCAGGATCCGGCAGTCCACAGTGGCCTCGGCGGTCGACGGGATCACGTTCGCCTTGTACCCGGCGGACAACATGGTCGGGTTCGCCGTGTCGCGCAGCGTCGCGCCGATCATCCGCGACAGCGCGCCGAGCTTGCCGATCGAGCCCTCGAGGTCGTCCTCGGGGAAGTCGAGGCCGGTGATCTCGCTGACCCCGTCCAGGAACTCCCGCACCGACGGACGCACGATCAAAGGCCACTTGTGCTGGTCGAGCTTCGTGACGGCGGCGGCGAGCTTCGCGACCGCGTTGTCGCGGTGGATCATGCTGCCGTGCCCCGCGGTGCCCTTGACCCGCAGCTTGAGCCAGCGGATGCCCTTCTCGGCGGTCTCGACCAGGTACGCGCGGACGTCGTCCTTCAGCGTGATCGAGAACCCGCCGACCTCGCTGATCGCCTCGGTGACGCCCTCGAACAGCTCAGGCCGGTTCTCCACCAGCCACTTCGCGCCGAACAGCCCGCCGGCCTCCTCGTCGGCGAGGAACGCGAACACGATGTCGCGCGGCGGCACGATGTTGTTGCGCTTGAAGTGCCGCGCCAGGGCCAGCGTCATGCCGACCATGTCCTTCATGTCGACAGCGCCGCGCCCCCACACGTAACCGTCCTGCACGGCACCGGAGAACGGGTGCACGGACCACTCCGAGGCGTCCGCGGGCACGACGTCGAGGTGACCGTGCACCAGCAGCGCGCCACGACTGGGATCCGCGCCGGCCAGGCGCGCGACCACGTTGCCGCGGCCCTTGGCCCCGGACTCGACGTAGGTGGTCTCGTAGCCGACCTCGGACAGCTTCTCGGCCACCCACTCGGCGGCTTCACGCTCCCCCACCACCGTGGCGGGATCACCCGTGTTGGTGGTGTCGATCCTGATCAGCTCGCTGACCAGCGTCACAGCCTCGTCTTCTGCCAGTGCAAGTGCGTTCCCCGTTGTGCTCACCCCGTCTTCCTACCACCTGTCAGAACACCGACCAGCCCGTGAGAGTGGTGAATCGGTCCAAGGCGTCCAGGCCCGCGACGGAGTTGCCGCGCGCGTCCAATGCTGGACTCCAGACGCAGATCGCGCATTTCCCGGGGACCACGGCGATGATCCCGCCGCCGACGCCGCTCTTGCCGGGCAGGCCGACCCGGTAGGCGAACTGGCCGGCGGCGTCGTAGGTGCCGCAGGTGAGCATCACGGCGTTGACCCGCTTGGCGCCGCTCACGCCCAACAGCCGTGTGCCGTCGTTGCGGACACCGTGCCGTGCGAGGAACAACGTGGCTTTAGCAAGATCCGCGCAGCTCATCGCGATCGAGCACTGCCGTACGTATTCGTGCAGCACGACGTCGACGGAGTTGCGCATGTTGCCGTACGAGCCCATGAAGTGCGCGAGCGCGCGGTTGCGGTCGGAGTGGTCCAGCTCGGACTTCGCGACCTCGGGATCGACGTCGATCGCGGAGTTGCCGCTCTCCTGCCGCAGGAAGCCGAGCAACCGGTCGGCGGCGCCGAGCCCGAGGTGGTCGGTGACCACGAGCGCGCCGGCGTTGATGAACGGGTTGCGCGGGATGCCCTGCTCGGTCTCCAGCTGGACCAGCGAGTTGAACGGCGAGCCGGACGGTTCACGGCCCACGCGCGACCACACGTCGTCGTCCTGGGAGAGCGCCAGAGCGAGCATGAACGCCTTGGAGATGCTCTGGATGGAGAACGGGGTCCGGTAGTCCCCGGCGCCGAAGACCTCGCCGTCCAGTGTGGCGACGGCGAGGCCGAAGGCGTGCGGGTCGATCCTGGCGAGCGCCGGGATGTAGTCGGCTACCTCACCACCCGGGATGACCTCGGTGGCGATGCGGTCGACCAGATCCTGGAGCTCCATACCGCCAATCCCATCACGGGACCGGCACTACGCCACCGGGAACTCGTGGAACTTGGTGGGCTGTCCCGCCTTGACCGTGCAGGGAACGTTCACGACGCCGATCCACGTCGGGTCACCGTTCGCGTAGCGCGGCGTCAGCGCGAGAGCCGCGTTGCCCAGTGAGATCGTGGCCGTGCCGGCGTTGGCCAGCGTCAGCGCCGGGAACGTGCCCGTGGCCGTCACCTGGAACGAACCCGACGACGGAACCGCCGTGTTCGGGATCGTCGACGTCGACGTCAGGTTCTGCACGGAGCCCGCGTTGTCCACCGTCACGTTGGTGGTCAGCGTGCCGTCGACAGACCGGCCGCCGATCCACCACAGGGTGTTCCGGACGTCGTCCGAAACGGTGGTGACCACCGACGTCGTGGACGGCGCGGTCGGCACGCCGACGGTCGCGGAGTCCGGCACGTCGTTCGAGGTGACCGTGGACGGCATGTCGTGCGTGCCGGCGATCGAGAACACGCACGAGTAGGTGATGCTCAGCTCGGCGGTCGCGGCGGAGCTCGTGCCGGCCGTCGCCACGCTCAGCGCTCCGGCCACCAGAACGCAGGCGGCGGCGCGTGCGAATAGTCCGGTCTTCATCTGCAGGGACCTCCTGAGTACGACATTGAACTGCAAGAAGGCGGTGTTGCTTTACTCGTCAGTAAAGTAACCACCCGGGATTCCGCAGTGCAAGAAAAAACGCACTTTTGTCACCTGCGTACGAAATGACTTCGCGCGATTTATCAGTCGCGCTGCAACAAATAGTGCGCGCGCAGTGCCAGCTCCAGGGTGAACCGCTCTCCCGCGTCGTGCATTCGGTCGCCGAACAGTTCGTCCAATTGGTTCACCCGGTAGCGCACGGTCTGCGGATGCACTTGCAGCCGCGCGGCGACCTCGGGTGCGCCGCCCCGTGCCGACAGCCACACCAGCAACGTCTCGGCGAGCTTCGTGCGCTGCCGGTCGGTCAGCGGGGCCAGCGGCGCGAGCGCCCGTTCGGCCAGCTGCCTGGCCAGGAACTCGTCCGCGAGCACGGTCAGTTCGACGAGGTGGTCTGCGCAGTCGAGCACCGGACGGTCCGGCAGCACCTTCTCCCTGCTCAGCGCCAGGACGCGACGAGCGCAGGCCAGCGACCCGCGCGCCTCCGCGGGCGCCACCGGCAGCCCGACCGCCGCCCGCCAGCCGGGCAACGCCCTGCGCAGCCAGCGCGACACCGCCGCCGGGTTCGGCACCAGCAGGTACGGCGTGGCGTCCTCGAAGTTGACCAGCACCTCGGCCGGCAGGTCGTCGGCCGGTGCGGCGGACGGCTCGAGAGCCACCGCCGAGAGCCGGTCCGGCATCGGCCACGCCGCCGCCTGCGCCGCGTCGAGCACTGCCTGCCAGTTGCTCGCCGGATCGCCGACCAGCAGTTCCATCAGCCTGCGCCGCTTGCGTTCGAGCGTGCCCGCCGCACTCGCCTGCGCGGCCGCGTACCCCTCGACCGACAGGCTCACCAGCTCGTCGACGTGGGCGATCATCGCCTCGCCCAGCACCGACATCTGCCGCAACGACAGTTCCCGCTGTTCAGCGAACCCGCAGACGTGCCGCCAGGCGACCCGCGCGCCGATCCGGTAGGCCGCCTGCAGGCTGTCCAGGCTGCGGCCGGACTTGAACTCCCAGGCGCCGAGCTTGCGGTGGATGTCGTCGTGCGGATCCGGTTCGGAATCCGGTGCGGCGATCATGTCGACGAACTTCACCAACGCCTGTCGAATGCCATCGACGACGTTGTCCCTGAACTGGCTGTATTCCGGAATCGATTTCTCGATCGCCTCGAAAATGCTGACCGCCACCGGCGCCACTTCCATTCGGAGCAACGGCGCCAGCTCCCGCGGGACCGATCTGCGGGGATCGTCCAGCTGAGTCATCCACGCGAGTGTAGGAGAAAAACGAAACCCGGTCGTTCAGCCAACTGGACCAAATGGTTCACAGGAAGAACAGCCGAGCGATGGCATCCCGTGCCACCAGGAACCCTGCGATGCCGAGAATCCAGCCTGTTGTGCTGGCGCCCTTCTCCGCGAACCACGTGCTGATCCGGCGCAGGAACGGTTCGATCCGGCTGCGCAACGCCAGCCGCCCGCCGAGCAGCAGCACCGCCGGCACGATCATGACCAGGCAGTACCCGGCCAGCAGCAGCGCGATCTGGGCCGGACCGAGGTCCGCGGCGCTCATCATCCCGATCGCGCCCAGGTACGGCAGCATCGTGGCGAGCTCGACCACGCCCGCGAGCACCGCGACGCCCGCCAGCGCGGCGACCGACCCGTTGGCGTTGATCCGGTTCTGCCACTTGCCGGTGTTCGGCTTCTTCTTGCTGTCGAACCGGAAACTGATGACGAACAGGAACACGCCGATCACCAGCTGGGTCCACAACGCCACCGGGCCGTCGAGGTGATCCATCACCCGCGAGGCGCCGAGCACGATCAGAAGGCCGACCGCGAAGTAGAACACCGTGATCGTGCCGAGGTAGACGCCGAACCTCGACAGCCGCAGCCGTCCGGGCGTGAGCATCAGCCAGATCGGGATGAACAACGTCCCGATGCTCGTCGAGTCCAGCAACGCCAACCCCGCCAGCGCCGCGACCAGCCCCAGTGTCACTCGTTCCCCCGTCGGCCGAAGGCGGCGAACCGGACGGCCTCCCCGCCGTCCCGGCTCGCCGCCAGGTTTTTAGTACGGTCGTGATACTACGATGTCGATCTCACGACCGCAACGCGCCCGCGAATCACCTGCGGTAGCACACGCTGGTGTGCCGGCCGCCGTTGTTGTGGTCGTAGGCCTGGAAGAGGAAGTACTGGCTGGTCTTGGGGCCGAACCGGCCGTCCTTGCTCACCGAGGGCTGGTTGATCCTCGCCTGGGCGTTCTTCACCGCGTGCTCGGTGTTGCCACCGAAATCGCCGTCCGGGCCGTTGGGGCCGACGTACTGGCCGTAGCACGCGAACAGGCTCTCCTGCAGCACCAGAACCGGGAAGCCGCGGTGCCCCCGGACCACGACGCAGTTGTAGTTCCCGGAGTTCGAGCCGAGAGACGGCACGTGCAGGTACCACCCGCGGACGCTGGGCACGGCGACGTGGGTGTAGCTGTCGCACGCCACCTCGGCGGCGGCCACCGGCCCCGCTTCTGCGGCCGTTGCTCCGGTGAGCACGGCCGCGGCAGTCAGCACCAGGGCCAGGCCGGTCCTCTTGAGTGTTGCGAACATGCAGATCCCCCTCCGGTGGTTCGCCGTGACCCCGCTGTCCGGGTGTCTGTTGCGGCGGGATCCACAGTGGGCGGCCATCTCCGTGAAACTTCAGTGTTCTTCAACAATCCGCTGGTCAGCACTGGTAGGACGAACCAAAACCAGTGACCTTCGGGGACCACCGGATGGAATTTCTGCTTTTGGGTGGAACAGCGGTGCTGACCGGCGGCCGCGAGCTCGACCTCGGACCTGCGCGGCAGCGATGTGTCCTGGCCGCACTGGCGGTGGACGCGGGCCACGTGGTCTCGGCGGACCGGCTGATGGAGCGGGTGTGGGGCGAGAACCCGCCGCTGCGGGCCAGGGCGACGTTGCTCAACTACCTGTCCCGCCTGCGCCTGCTGCTCGCCGACGCCGGCATTTCGGTGATCGTCCGCCGCTCCGGGGGTTACTGCCTGGAGGTCGAGCGTTCGACGATCGACCTGCACCGCTTCACCGATCTGTGCGGGCAGGCCCGGTCCTGCGATGACGACAGGAAGCGCGCGGCACTGCTGGAACAGGCCCTGGAGCAGTGGCACGGCGAGCCGCTGACCGGGGTGACGGGCGAGTGGGCGGCGGCCGAACGCGACCGGCTGAACCAGCAACGCCTGAGCGCAGAGTGCGACCTGACCGACGTTCTGCTGCGGCTGGGCGAGGGTGAAGATCTCGTGGCCGCGCTGAGCGCTCGCGCCGCCCAATGGCCGTTGGACGAACGTGTGGCCGGCCAGTTCATGGAGGCGTTGCACCGTGCCGGACGCACGGCAGACGCCCTGGCTCACTACCGGCAACTGCGCGACCGGCTGGTCGACGAGCTGGGCACCGACCCCTGTGCCGCTTTGCAACATCTCCACCAGCGCATCCTCACCGGCGAAACACCAGCGGGACCGACGCGGCCGGTGCCTCGGCAGTTGCCCGCGCTGCCGATGTGGTTCACCGGCCGCGGCGCCGAACTGGCCCGCCTGGACGAGGTGCTGACACCAGCCGCCACGACGGTGGTCATTTCGGCGATCGGCGGAGCGGGCGGGATCGGCAAGACCTGGCTGGCGCTGCAGTGGGCACACCAGCACGCCGACCTGTACCCCGACGGGCACCTGTTCACCGACCTGCGCGGCTTCAACCCCACCGAACAACCGGTCGCGCCCGACGCCGCGCTGTTCGGGTTCCTCACGGCCCTCGGGGTGTCGCCGGACCGCATGCCCACGGGTGTGGACGCCAAAGCCGCGCTGTACCGCAGCCTCGTGGCTGACCGGCGAATGCTGATCGTGCTGGACAACGCCGCCAGCTCCGAGCAGGTGGTTCCGCTGCTGCCAGGCGGCGCCACCTGCACCGTGCTGGTGACCGGCCGCCACCGGCCCGCTTCCCTGATCGACCGGCACGGCGCCCGGCATCTGAACCTGGGCACCCTCACCTGGGCCGAGGCACGCGCACTGCTGACCGCGCGCCTCGGCACCGGCCGCGTCGCCGCCGAGCCCGATGCCGTCGAAGAGCTGCTGGACCTGTGCGGCGGCTACCCGCTGGCCTTGTCGGTCACCGCCCGCAACGCCGACCGCCCCGGCGTCCCCTTGGCCGAGATCGCCGCCGAACTGCGGGAACTGGGCCTGAAGATGCTCGACCACGACACCGACCCGGCCGCGAGCCTGCCCGCGGTGCTGTCCTGGTCCCTGCGCCGGCTCACCGACGAGCAGCGCACGGTGTTCGGACTTCTCGGCATCACCCCCGGCCCCGACACGACCCTGCCCGCCGTGGCGGCGTTGACCGGGCTACCTGCGGACCGCGCACGTAACGCCCTGTCGGTGCTCGAAGAGGCGTCCCTGCTGGAACGACGACCGCACGGCCGGTACGCGATGCACGACCTGGTCCGCGCCTACGCCGCCACCACCGCCCACGACCTGTGCAGCGACGTGCGGCTGACGGCTCTGACACGCGTGATGGACTTTCACCTGCACACCGCCCACGCCGCCGACCTTCTCCTGAACCTTCACCGCCCCGTCGTCCACCCCGATCCACCGGCACCCGGAGTCCAGCCACAACCGCTGCCCGACGCCGCGGCCGCGATGGCCTGGCTGGACGCCGAGCACGCCACCCTCCTCGCGACCCAGCGCGCCGCCGCGGCCCTCGGCCGCCGCCACGTGGTGTGGCACCTCGCCTGGGCACTGGACACCTTCCACGTCCGGCGCGGACACCGGCGCGACGCGGTCGCGGTGTGGCGGACGGCGCTCGGCCACCTGCCCGACGACCCCACCGCCCGCAGCCGCGCCCACCGAAGCCTCGGCAACGCCTGTTCCCGGCTGGGTCTGCACGAGGAAGCCACCGGACACCTGGACCAGGCCCTCAAACTGGCCGTGTCCGACCGCGACCGCGCCGAACAAGCACACACCCACCGGGCACTCGCGTCAGCCTGGGGACAACGGGGAGACGACCGGCGGGCTCTGCACCACGCCCGGCAGGCCCTGGACCTGCACCGCTCAGCCGTCGAGCCGTCGTGGGAGGCCTATGCGCTCAACCAGGTGGGTTGGTACGCCGCTGCCCTGGGTGACTTCGACACCGCTCGCGCGTGCTGCCACGACGCCCTCGTCCTGCAGCGACACCACCACTTCCCCGACGGCGAGGCCGCCACCCTCGACAGCCTGGGGTTCATCGCTCATCGCGCCGGCGACCACCACCAGTCCGTCGACGACTACCACCAAGCCCTCGCCCTGCGTCGCGCCCTCGGCGACGCCTACGAGGTCGCGAACTCCCTCGACGGCATAGGCCATCCCCTCGCCGCGCTCGGCCGGCCCGAGCAGGCGCGCGCAGCCTGGCGCGAGGCGTTGCAGCTGTACCGGGACCAGGGCCGCGACGAGGACGCCGCGCGCGTGCAACGACAACTCGACGAGCTCGGCTGAGGCACGCAGGGCGCCGTACGCGCCGCGCCTGACGTTCAACGGTGCTGGGGAGATCACTGAGATTCTGGGGCGCTACCACCTGTGACCCGTTTAAATGGCGGTCATGGATCTCACGGCGGTTCCGCTGGTGGTGGATGCGCTCGTTAGCGGTACTCACCCGTGAGCATCGCCGTCGCCAACGCCACCCGCGACCGGTAGCCGGTCCGTTGGAACAACCGCGTCAGCTTCGCCTCGACGCTCTTCTCGGTCGTGCGCAGGACTCCGGCGAGTTCGCGGTTCGTCAGCCCTTCCGCGACCAGCGAGGCGAGCAGGCGTTCCTGCTCGGCCGTGGTCGCCGCACGCCCAGGGATCGCGATGCCGCGTTCGCGCATGAGGTGCCGTAGCAACGCTCTGGGCAGCAACGCGTCCATCGGCCCGAACAGCTCGTACGCCTCGCGCAGCGTCCGCGCGTCACCAAGACCGTGTGACGCCAACGCCGTGAGGGTCAACGCCATCTCGTGCGGCTGGCCGCGTTCGTCGACGAGCCTGCGCACCTCAGCCGCGGCCGCCCGGTCGCGCCAGGTCACCGCGCGAGCCAGCAGGTGGTTCCGGTGCGCGCGGCCGGTGTCCATCCTCCCGGCGATGTCCGCCAGCCGTTCCACCCGGAACTCGGCGTCCTCGTGGTCACCGTCCTCCAGCGACATCACCGCGAGCCGCAGCTCCAGCTCGTCGGTGCCGATCACGATCGCGTGCTGCGCGGCGAACGCGAGTCCTCGTTGCAGCACCCGGCGGCTCTTGTCGCGCGCGCCGAGCACCAGTTCGACGTCGGACTCCGGCACGTCCAGCAGGTGCGGCAGGACGTTCTGGCCTGCCCGCGCTTCCGCGATGACCTCACGCGCACGGGTCAGCTTCGCTCGTGTGCACAGCATGGTGGCCAGATCGCGTGCCACCGCCGTGTGTGCTGCGACCTGGCCAAGCGTTGACCCGGTAACCAGTGCCTTACGCGCGTGGCCGAGCGCATCGTCCCAGCGTCCATCAGCGGCTTCCAGCAGCGCTTGATCGGCCGCCGACAGCGTGTGGCCGGCGAGCAACCGTTCGGCGCGCTTGGCCTCCCCCGCCAGCAGCAGACACCGCGCCATCGCCGACTGCAGGGCGGGCCGGTGCCGTTCGACGGCGTAGAGCGGGCACAGACCCGGATCGCTGACAACGCGCTCGAACTCGGCCATCCGCCCAGACATCAGCGCCGCGCTCATCCCGAACAGCTCGCCGAACGTCACCGTGGCGGCGTTGCCCAGCCGCCACATGCCGCGTGTGCTCGCGAGCAACGTCGCCGCATCGTCCCAACGGTCCGTGTAGCACATCGCGACCGCACGGCCTATGAACCGCGCAGAGGTGCCACCGGGCAACGAGCGCCAGCTGCCGTCGGCGACCTTGCGCAGTGCGGCCCTGTCCCCCGCCGCGCACATGCCGACCAGCCTGATCAGGTGCAACTCCTGCAGCTGGTCACCGGTGAACTCGTCCGGGAGCTCGAGTGCGGCGTCGACGCTGGCCATCGCTGCTACGAAGTCGTTGTGCGAGGCACCCGCGACGGCGTGCATGAACAACGCTTCTGCTCGTTGTGCCGTGGTTGTCGCACGGTCAGCGGCCGCGCACAGCCAGCGCCGGGCCGACGGATCATGCAGCACCGCAGCGCGTCCGGCGGCAAGGAGCTGGCTCGCGGCCTTGTCCGCGTCGGCGAACCCGCCCGCGTCGATCAGCCGGTCCGGCAGGTAGCCCGGGTTCGCGCAGAACGCCCTGCCCTCCCAGATCGCGCTGACCGCACGCCATCCGAGGTCGTGGCGCTCGTACGGGCCAAGGCTGGCCGACAGCGCGTGGGCGAGCACGGGTGCACGGAACCGCCAGCCGTCGTCGTGCCGTACGAGCACACCCTCGGCTTCGAGCTCCGGCAACGCACCAGTGTCACCGAGCAGTTCCTCGGCGGCCGGCCCGAGCGGATGCAGGACCGCCATTGCTTTGGCGGTCTGCCACGCGGCCTCGCCGAGCAGCCGGACGCGTTCGACGGCCGGGTGCCGGTGGCCGGTGGCGCGCGGTTCGTCCACCAGGTAGGCGGTGCGGTCGATGATCCTCAGCGCCCCGCCGCGCAGGTAGCCGTCCACCGCGAGATCGACCAGGCCGGGCACGCCGCGGCTGTCCTTGTGCAGCGTGCGCACGAGTTCGGGGTCCGCGGAGACGTGCAGCAGGCTGGTGAACATCAGGCTGACCTCGGCCCGGTTCAACGGCGCTAGCGGCACGATCTCGGTGAGTGCACTCGTGCGGAGTGCATCGGCCAGATCGGTGTGTTCGAGCCGCACGGGCGTGCGGTAGCTACCGACGACGCAAGTGGCGAGTTGCGGCAACGCGTCGAGCAGCGCGCGCAGCACGTCGTGGTTGAGGCGGTGCAGGTCGTCGAGGAACAGCACCGGCGGGCGTGACCAGCGCGCCAGCTCCTCCTTCATCCGGGCGACCACAGCCTGGGGGCGGTTGCGGTCGGCGCGCAGCAGTGGCACGTCTGCTGTGCGCACACGCTGATGTTCGAGCGTGTCCCGGACCTCGTTGAGCAGGGCGGTGCGGCCGATGCCCGCGGCGCCGGTGACGAGCACCAGCCGCGTGGTCCCCGACAACAGCGGCCACACCACGCTCGTGTGCGCGTCATCTCTCGCGATCAGGTTCGAGGCGTGCGCGTCGGTGAGTGTTCCCGTCATCCGGTGGCTCCCCTGTCGTCGAGCCTGCCCGACAGGCTCGCGGCGGCCAGTTCCACGCGCGACCGGACGCCGGTGCGCAGGAACAGGCGGGTGAGGTGGTGCTCGACGGCCTTCTCGCTGATCACGAGCTCAGTGGCGATCTGGCGGTTCGTCTGCCCGGCGCGCACGAGTTCGACGATGCGCAGTTCGGTGCTGCTGAGCTCGGCTGGGCTCGCCGTGGTGCGCGGTGTGGCGACACCGAACTTGCGCATCAACGCGGAAACCCTGGCGGGCAACAGGAACGACGAACCGCCCTCTCTCGCGATGGCGTGCAGCTCCCGGACGACGTGACGCGGGTCGTCGCAGAACTGGGCGAGGATGTGGCACGCCCACAGCAGGTCCGGCCGGTGACCTCGTTGCCGAACGACGTCGGCGCCTCTCGCCGCCTCCGCCGGGTCGTTGTGGAGCAGTCCCTTGGCCAGCAACAGGACCTGGAGCGTGCAGCGGCAGTCGTCCTGCCGGTGCAGCTCGGTGATCTCGGTCATCAACGTGCGGGCGATCGCGATGTCGTTGTTGCGCAACGCGATCTGCAACGCCTGCAACATCAGCCGGTCGACGCCAGGCCTGACGTTCGCCCGCTTCGCCCGTTGGATCGTGCGCCAAGCGAGGTTCACCGCGGCCTGGGAGTCGCCCGCGCCGTGCAACAGGCCTGCCTCCACGATGGTCCTGGTCGGCGCGTACCTCGCCGCGTGGCTCACCTTCGCGAGCCAGCTGTACGACTGACGGTGCTCGCCGCGCGCTGAGTGCATTGCTGCTGCGATTACGCGTGCGTGGTGATGGGCGGGCATCGGGCGTTTGACGAGTTCCAGCTGCCGTACGGCTTGCAGCGCTGCGGTGAAGTCGGCTTTGGCGTAGTCGCGCACCACACGCTGGTAGAGCTTCAACGGGCCGTGGTCCGGAGTGCGGTATCTCGTGCCCAGTACAAGCTCCAGCACCGTGGCGACGTCGCCGGCCGTACCGGCCTCGACCACCTCGTCGAAACGTTCCCGTGCATGTTCGTCGCGGACGAACCTCAACGCGGTGCGGCAGGCCTGGGCGTCGAAACGCAGCGCGTAGTAGATCGCGTTCAGCTCGGCGTTCGTGATGACCGTTTCGTCGTCGTGCGTGTGCATCGGCAGCGGTGTCCACTCGGGACGTTCGCCGAGCCACCACTGCGCGAGTTCTCCCGCCGGGCCGCTTGTTGGCTGGCTTTCGCCGTTGAGCAGCAACAGCATCGCGGCGGCATCAGTGTTCGCGTCGTCGCCGCGCCGTTCATTGAGAACGGTACGCAGCAACTCGTCCTGGCCGGTGCCGATGAGGACGGTGAGCGCGACGAAGAACAGTCTGCCGCAGGGCCTGTCCTGGGCGGCGGTCATCCGGACGGCGGCGGCGAGCCAGCGTCCGGCCCGTTCCGGATCGGTGGCCTGGATCTCGGCGGCGCGGTCGGCGAGCCAGCGGGCCTTGCGCGGCGCGTCGGGCAGATCGGGACCGGCCAGCGCGACGAGATCAGGATCGGCGGTGTCGGCGGCGAGTTCGAGGTGCATCCTGCGGACCTCGTCCTCACCGCTCCGGTCGATGATCGCGTTCGCCAGGGCCGGGCAGAGGACTTTGAGGTCGTGCGTGAGCACGTTGCGCTCGACGAGTTCATCTAGTGCACGGCCGCAGGCGTCGAGGTCTTCGTTGAGGAGCTTGAGGTCGTTGACCTCGATGCCCTGGCGCACGACGCACAACAGCGCGACACGGTGTGCGAGGCCGTGGACGTGTTCCAGCAGCCTGTGGTGTTCGGGCAGGCTGACCCTGTCGTTCGCGAGGAAGAGCAGGTCGCCGACCCAGGTGAGTTCGGCTTTGTTCAGGGTCGCGAGCACCGTGCCGGGGTTGCCGTACAGCGGGCCCAACGCGGCGCGAAGCGTTTCGACGACGCTGCCGTCGAGGGGCTCCCTGGTCGTGATCAGCTCGGTCACGACGTCGTCCGACAACGTTGACAGGTCGATGAGGACGTCCGCGGCCTCGGCCAGCTCGGTGTCGTGCACGCAGACTGCGACGACGAGGCAGCCCGGCATTCGCATGGCGGTCGCGGCGAGGACCGGGTCCGGGAGGTGGTCGGCGTCGTCGATCAGCACGACGGCGCGTGATCGCGGGCGGTGGCTGACGACCGTCACACCCTCGGCCCGCCACATCGCCGCGGCCTGCCGCAGCAGCTCGGTTCGCCCGCTCCCCTGCTCACCGCGCACCACGGCGAGACGCCCGCGGGTGGCGGAGGCCTCGAACGCGGCCCGCAGCGCGGCGAGCTCCCCGTGGCGTCCGCGCAGCTGTTCCTGCACGTGACGACTCCCCTCGGCTTGAACGGGGCCCGGCGGACCCCTGCCGCCCGCCGGACCCCGGCGGTGACCTCACCCGGCGCGGCGGCGCAGCTGGACCGGGTCGGTCACTGAGGCGAGGTTAGGTGAGAGCGCGACCGTCGCGAGTGGACTCGGGGAAACCCCTCAGATAGCGGGCATGACATCTGTCATGGCTTTCTGGTGTGCCACCGCACTGCCTTCGAGCGGTGTTTGCCGAGATCCTGGGCTTATGACAGTGATCGAGGTGCGAGGGCTGACGCGCCGGTACAGCGGGGGATTCGAAGCCGTGCGGGGCGTCTCATTTGATGTCGAGCGGGGCGAGATGTTCGCTTTGCTCGGCACGAACGGTGCGGGGAAGACCTCGACCGTCGAAGTGGTGGAAGGGCTCTCACGTCCGGCGGAGGGCACTGTTTCGGTGCTGGGGCACGATCCGTTTCGAGAGCGCTCTCTCGTTCGGCCTCGGATGGGCGTGATGCTGCAGGAAGGCGGCTTCCCGCCCGACCTGACTGTGACCGAGGCCACAAAGATGTGGGCGGGGACGCTGACCTCCCCGCGTGCAGTTGATGAAGCGTTATCTCTTGTTGACCTGACGCATCGGGCTTCGGTGCGGGTGAAACAGCTGTCGGGTGGTGAGCGGCGGCGGCTCGATCTGGCGCTGGCGTTGCTGGGCAAGCCCGAGGTGTTGTTCCTGGACGAGCCGACGACCGGACTCGATCCGGAAAGCCGGCGCAACACGTGGGAGTTGATTCGCGCCCTGCTGCGTGAGGGCGTGACGGTGCTGCTGACCACGCATTATCTGGAGGAGGCGCAGGCGCTGGCCGACCGGCTGGCGATCATGCACCGCGGCCGGATCGTCGCGCAGGGAACGGTGTCCGAGGTGGTGGACGCGTATCCGTCTCGCATTTCGTTCGTCCCTCCCGCCGGGGTCGCGCTGCCCGTTGTGGCTGATGTCGACGCATCGGGACGCGCGAACGTGCGGACCAACAACTTGCAGGAAACGTTGCACGAGCTGCTTGCGTGGGCTCATGCCAATTCGGTGGAACTGTCCGGTTTGGACGCCCGGTCGGCGTCCCTCGAGGAGGCGTTCCTGGCGATCGCAGAGGAGGCGGCATGAGGGCCGTGGCTGTCGGACAGGCCGAGCTGACGTTGTTCTGGCGCAACAAGACCGCGCTGTTCAACTCGCTTCTGCTGCCGTTGCTGATCGCGCCGGCGTTGATGGCCGCGAACGCGGAGGGCGTGCCGCTGATCGTGGGGCTCATCGGGTTCGTGCTGCTGATGGCGGTCTACTACAACCTGGTCACCACGTTCGTCGCACGGCGTGAAGAGCTCGTTCTGAAGCGTCTTCGCGTTGGCGAGCTGAGGGATCCCGAGATCCTGTTCGGCGCTTCCCTGCCATCCATCGTGGTGGCGTTGGGACAGATCGTGTTGTTCGCGGTGATCGTCGGCGTGGTGACCGGTGCCGATTTGCCGACACGGCCGTGGTTCCTCGTGCTGGGCGTTGTCGGTGGCGTGGCAGTCTTCGCGCTGCTGGCGGCGGTGTCGTCGGCGTTCACACGGACCGTGGAGATGGCACAGGTGACGTCGTTGCCGGTGCTGATCGCCTGCCTGCTCGGGTCGGGCCTGTTCTTCCCGATGTCGGTCTTCCCGGACGGCGTCGGTGCAGTCGTGCGCCTGCTGCCACTGACCCCGGTCCTCGACCTGGTGCGGGCGAGCTGGGCCGACGGTCCCGTGCTGCAGCCGATGATCGTCCTGGCGGTGTGGATCGGCCTGGGGATCTACGCTGTACGCCGGTGGTTCCGCTGGGATCCCAGGAGGTGACCTTGCTCGGCTGGTGGCAGTCCCGCGGCAACGCTAAGCGCTTCGACTTCTTCGTCCGCGCGACGTTCTACCTCAGCTACCTGGTCCTGCCACCGTTGCTGATCATCAGCCTGACCGCGGAGATCAGCACCGCCGCCCTCGTCGCACTGCTGGCGGCCGTGCTGATCCACACGGCGCTGAGCGCCCCGCTCGTCCACTTCGGCATCGAGCATCACCTCGGCAAGGCCCCGTTCCCTCGTCGGCTGCTGGTGGCGTTGCTGGTCTTCACCTGCGTCGTGCTGGTCGCGGGCCAACTCGCCTACCCGCATCCGACGCCCGGCAAGTACGACAGCCCCGCCAACGGCATCGCGGTGATCTTCCTGGTCCTGACGGTCACGACCCTCTCGGCCGTGCTCCGCCCCCGCACGCTCGTCCTGGTGGCCGCGGTCGGCGGCGCCTTCCTGTTCCTGACCGCTCCGCCGGACCAGGCCTTCTTCGGCGCGCTCATGCTGCAGCTCGTGATCTTCGCGTTCCGCACGACGTTGTGGATGCTGGGCCTCGTGTGGGAACTGGACCGCTCCCGCGACATCCGCGCCAGCCTGGCCGTGGCCGAAGAACGCCTCCGCTTCGCCCGTGACCTGCACGACGTGGTGGGCCGCAACCTCTCCGTCGTGGCTCTGAAAGCCGACCTGGCCGCCCAACTGGCACGCCGCGGCCGCCCCTCCGCGATCGACGAGATGCTCGAGGTCCGCCGCATCGCCCACGACTCGCTGGACGAACTGCGCGCCGTCGTGAGCGGCTACCGAACCGCCGACCTGTCCGTGGAACTGGCCGGCGCCCGCTCCCTGCTCGCCTCCGCGGGCATCGACTGCCGCGTGATCGGCGAGGTGAGCACCGCCGACCACGCGGACACCCTGGGCTGGGCCGTCCGAGAAGGCGTCACCAACGTCCTGCGCCACAGCGAAGCCAGCACGTGCACGATCACGTTGCGCGGCAACGTCCTCACCATGACCAACGACGGCGCCTCCCCGTCCGGCTTCCGCTTCGGCAGCGGCCTGACAGGCCTGCGCGAACGCGTCTCAGCCCTCGGCGGTTCGGTAACGGCGACCCCCGAACCCCCGAACCGCTTCGTGCTGACCGTGGAGCTCCCGTGATCCGCATCCTGCTGGCCGACGACGAACACCTGATCCGAGGCGCCATGGCCGCCCTCCTGTCCCTGGAAGACGACCTAGAAGTAGTGGCCCAAGCCGCCACCGGCGCCGAAGCCCTGGCCACCGCCCGAGTAGTCCGCCCCGACGTGGCCGTGATCGACCTGCAAATGCCAGACCTGGACGGCGTCTCCGTGGCCCAAGTCCTGTCGACCGAACTACCGACCTGCTCCACCATGATCGTCACCAGCCACGGCCGCCCAGGCCACCTGAAACGAGCCCTGGCCGCCGGCGTCCGCGGCTTCCTCCCCAAAACGGTCTCGTCCGACGTCCTCGCCACCGTCGTCCGCACCGTCCACACCGGAGGCCGCTACGTGGACCCCGCTCTGGCCGCCGAAGCCATCAGCGCAGGCGACAACCCTTTGACCCCAAGGGAAGCCGACGTCCTGGAACTGGCCCTTGAAGGCGCCCCGATCGACGAGATAGCCCGCCGAGCCTCCCTCTCCCCAGGCACAGTCCGCAACTACCTGTCCTCCGCCGTGGGCAAGACCGGCGCCTCCAACCGCCACGAGGCCGCCCGCTTCGCCCGAGCCCGAGGCTGGATCTAGCTGTGATGTCAGGAAGACGTCAGGCAGAAGGGGTGGCCGGCCGGATCCAGGAGTACCCGCCAGCGTCCGTCGCCGGGCTGATGGTCCGGTTTGGCCGCTCCAAGTCCCAGCGCCAGCTCTTCCACCGCATCGAGATCGTCAGCGCGGAAATCCAGGTGGAACTGTTGCGGCACGTCCTGACCTGGCCACTGCGGAGCCCGGTATCCGTCGACCCGCTGGAATCCCAGATCACAGCCGGAGCCGTCCGTCAGAGCGACGAACCCGTCCGCGCTGAAGAGCTCGCGCATCCCGGTCAGCGCACCGTAGAAGCCCGCCAGCGCCTGCGGGTCGGCACAGTCCAGAGTCACGCCTCGCAGTACAGCGCCTGGCACCATTCGCTCCTTCATGTCCGCGGCGGTATCCGTACGCCACCGCTGCACGCGATCACCGGCGACAGCCACACCGTACGCACCACAACCACCGCCGAAGTAGCGGTTTATCCCTGCCTCAGAGCCGACCAGCTCACCGCAGCCATCACGGCCCACGGCACCCCACGACCCGCTTAAGGTGACGGAATGGCGGAGGACGGGTTCGTACGCGGGGCCAACCGGGGCAACAACGTGTTGCTGCACCTCTTCGCCGTGGCGTTGATGGTCACCGGACCGATCGTCTACGCGGCCAACGACGGCACCGTCGGCATCGTGCTCACCGTGGTGCTGCTACCGCTGGGCATCGCCGTGTGGCGCGGTATCGCGCGCGCCAAGCGGCGGCTGCTGCGCCTGGACGAGGTGGGCCTGCCCGCGACCGCCGTGGTCCTGACCGTGGAGCCGATCAGCGAAGACCCCACGGTCCGCGTCCGGCTCCTGATCAAGGGCCCGGACGTGCCCGAGTTCGTGATCGAGCACGACGCCAGGTACGACCCCAGCCTGAAGCCGGGGAACAAGCTCGTCGCGGCGGTCGATCCCGACGACCACCGCAACTTCGAACTGGACTACTAGTCGTCCCACCACTCAAGAACCCGCGTGCCGTAGAACGTGAGCCACTTGGACGGCTCCCCTCGCGGGACATCGACCTCAAACCAAACCGCCCCAGGATGCCGCCCGGCCTGCACCCAAGTCCCGTCCTCCTGCCGAGCCGCCCGAATCATCTCGACAGCCGCCCCCATCCGCGCATCCTTCCTCCCCACCGCCCGGAAGTAGTCCATCGCGTTGAGCACGCTGTACCCCCACCTGAACGGCGACCGGAACTCGGCCACCCACTCACCAACCGCCTCACCAGTGGACAACCGCTTGTACAACTCCCGCTCGAGCAGGTACTCCTCCCCCTGCTCCCGCGCCGAGCCACCCACCCCAGTCACCTGCTCGTAAGCCCACAACCCCTTGAGCGCGTTGAGCGTCGAGTGAAACGACGACCGGGCCGACCCCTCAACCCACTCACAATTCCACCCACCATCCCCAAGCTGATGCGCACCGAACCACTCAGCAATCCCCTGAACATCAGCCCCAAGCCAAACCCCGTTGGCCAACGTCCAAGAGTTGATGCACACATCAACCTCACCACCCCAGTAGGGCAGCCCTTCGTACTCCCACCGAGCATTGGCGGCCAACAACTCAACCGTCCCCCGCCGCCGCAACACCTCAGCCTCGAGCCCCCACTCCCTCAGCGAGGTCAACGACCACGTAGTAGCCGTCCAAGGCTGTCCACCCTCTCCCCCTTCAAACCCAGCGGGAAAGAACGCCCCACCAGCCCACATCCCGTCCGCACCCTGCACCCCAAGCAACCGAGCCCCAAACCCCTCAGTCGCCACCCGAGCCCGCGTAGCCTCCCAAACCGCCGGCGGCTCACCCACCAAGTCCTTCTGCACCTGCCACCGCAGGGCCGGATCCGAGTCGAGCAACCACCCCGTCAACTCACGCACCCAGCGACCCTAGCCCGACCAGCCAACGCGCAACCCCGACCAACACCACCTCATCGGCGTCGACGACCGAACGTCCGCCGCACCTCACAGGCCCCACACCACAGGCAACTTGATCGACTTTCTCCCAACCCACAGACATCGCCCGCCACCAGCACAAACACCAACCCAACACCCCGATTTTGGCGTGCGTCGACGATCATGTAATCTATGGACACCACGGCGCGAGCCGCGGCAGAACTGAATACGTCCGGGTGGCGGAATGGCAGACGCGCTAGCTTGAGGTGCTAGTCCCCGAAAGGGGGTGGGGGTTCAAGTCCCCCCTCGGACACGAGCGTTATTCACCCCCACGGGGTTGATGGAGACATCAGCTTCGTGGGGGTTTTGCTTGTACCGAACTTGCAGGTCTATCGCTTCGTACAGCTCTTCGAGTCTCGTCGGCGCATGACCTCTCAGCGCCGCGCTGACGTCTCCTATCAGGTCGATCGCCGCGTAAATCTCAGCGACGTCCACCTCCACCGGTGCAGGGACGTTGTCCAAGGCCGCTCGTGACGCGAGCCTCTCGGCCTGCGCCTCGTTTATCGCCTCAACCAGCGCCGCAGGATCCACACCGGCCATGATCGCGTTCTGAAACCTGGTCAGCTTGGCTTCCGCCTCAGCGAGCCTCTTCTTCGCGGCATCGCGACCGATCTGGATGACCGGCTCTTGCGAGTCCATCAACGCGGCAACGGTCCGGTCGCGGTTCTTCCTATCGAAGACGTGCCCCAGCCAGCCATTCACCGCATCCTGAAGAGCATCCTCCCTCAAATAGACCGCGCCAGGATGCGACGTGAGCACTGGCGATCCCGGAGCCAACGTGCGCGCAGGACACCGGTAATACATCGCCTTCTTACGCGGACTGCCCTCCCTCTTCCGACCGCAGATGTCGCACCGGATACGACCGCGGAACAGGTAGCGGTGTTTCAGCGCACGCCCAGACCGTTCCGTCTTCCGCGCGCTCCGCAAGCTGCCCTTCGACTTCCGCAGAAGCTGCGCAGCCGTGAAGTCCTCAATCTCCACGATCTTCGGGTGCGCAGGATTACGCGACCGGACCACTCGATCCGGACTGGCCTTCCGAAACCGCACCACGTGACCAGCCGACACGTCGTCAGGGTCGAGCAGCGTCTCGAACTTCGTAGAGCGACCGAAGAACGCATAGCCGGTGTAACGAGGGTTCTCCACAATCGCCCGCACAGTGCCGCCCTGCCAACCATCGCCGGGCCGATGCTTGTTCTGATCCGGCCGGCGCGCGGACGGGCACGGAATCCGGTCACGGTTGAGCCCGTTGGCAATGGCCCGATCACCCATGCCGCTCAAGTACTCGGCAAAGATGCGCTGGACGACCCATGCGGACTCATCATCGATCGCGAGCACGCGCAACCGGTAGCCCTCCGCTGACTTGCGCGGATTCGGATGCGGACCGCCGTCTACCGTCACGTACCCGTACGGCGCTCGGCCGCCCTGGTGACGTCCCTCGTTGAGCACCTGCGTATCCATCGCGGCCCGAACGCGAGCCTGCACGTGCTGACGCTCGGACTCGCTCATGCCACCGAGCACGCTCATCAGCATCTTGTGCGATGGGTTACGCGGGTTGTACTTCCCGCCCAACTCCGGCACCCACAGGTCAACCCCGTACGCCTCGAACCGCGGAGCGATCAACGAGAACTGGTTGCCGAACCAGCACCTCGTCCCCTCCCCCACCACGACGGCGTTCCAACCACGGTGCGGGTTCTTCAGCGCCGCCAGCAACCGTGAGGCTTCATCCCGGCGTTCCCACGGCACGGACCGCGACTTGCCGATGTCGAAGAACTCCTCAACGATCCGGCCGCCCAACGGCCCGACGAACTTGTCCGCGTTGCCGAACTGCCAGCCGCGCGACGTCTCGGGGTCCTGGTTGTCCTCAGTCGAGCACCGGCCGTAGCCCGCTACCGGACCGATGCCGTCATCCACGACTTCACTGACCTCGATGCCCCACAGGTCATCGAGCGTCGCCCACGGGTCCCGGCTGATTTCAACAGTCATCACACCTCCCTCCTGGAGGCCCGTTCAGGGCCTCCGCCTCGCTCAGCTCGAACAGGATGTCTAGCAGTATGCGGCTTACTCGCCTGGTGAGAACAGGTAGATCTGCCGGAAGGTTGACCTTCAGCTCTCCGCGGTCCGGATCATCACCGGTCATAGCTGGTCCACGGCAGGCAGGCTCGATAAGCCGATTTCAACAATCGCAGCTCGGATGTCCGCCGTCAGGTAGCCACGGACACGCCGCGTGCCCTCTTCCTCCTGGACGTACTGCCGCGTGGGCCGACAACCAAGGTCGCCCATGTCCTTCCCGAACGTCGTCGGCTCAACGTCCAGCGCCTCCACCAGCTCGGCCGTGGGCACGAATTCGCGCTCGTCCAGCCCATCACCGATGTAGTCCACGACCGCCGACAACGGCTCTGGCAACTCGATCTCGTCGAGACTCGGCCCACCGATCGCCTGCACGACCTCCGCGCGATGGAGCAGCGGCGCGTCCCGGCCAGCAGCCTGACCGGTCAACGTGCCTTCGACCTCTCGAAGCGCACGGCCTCGTTCGCAGATCGCCCGCCAGTCCTCGTTGGGCATGTAGAACGTCCGCACGGTCAGCGCGAGCACATCGGCCCCGGCTTGCGTCTCGCCGTCCGGCCGCAGGATGCCGACTCCCTTGTGCGACGGAAGCAACCGGCTGCTGTCGTACCCGCGGGTGTTCATCTGCTCGCCGAGCACGATGTTGCTGTCCCGCCAGTCCATGACCCGCAACGCGAACCGTGACCCGAGCACCGCCCGCAACTTCGACGGAATCGTGTTGCTGTCTGGCCGCTGTGTAGCGAGCACCAGGACCAGCCCCGCAGCTGGCGCCTTCTTCGCGAGCCACGTCAGGAGTTCGCCGATCTGCTCCCCTGCTGTGAGCTTCTTCCCTTGCACCACAACAGGAGTGCGATCCTCCAGTGCAATGTGGACCTCGTCGACAACCAGCGCCGTGATGGGCATGTCCAGCGATGGATCACGCGACATTGCCGGCGTCACCTTCGACTCGGGACACACGTTGTCGTCCAAGTCCTGCATCCGGCGATACCGCTGCTGAACGTCCGCGACCAACTCAACGAGCCAGTCCAGGAACGTCAAGACGTGTTCACTGTCGTCGCCGGCCATGAACCGGTGTGCGACCTGCTCCGCGGCCTGCCAGTCCTTCCCGTTCTTGAAGTCGGCGACGTACAGCCGGGCGTACGGATCGAGAATGAGCCCCGCCGCAGCCAGCCGTTCGGCCATCGTCTTGCCCTGCCGAGGAATCGCGCCGATGAGGACCGACGTCCACACCAACGGCAGGTCGATCCGCCGTCCACGCGCATCGGTACCGAAGGGCACCGGCCGCCACGCGTCCCACCGCTCGACCGCGAGCAACGGCGTTCCGATCGGCGGTGAGGCGTACGGATCCTCATCGGCAACCCACATCGCTACGCGTCCGGCATGACCGCCATTGCCGCGCACGCGCTCAACGCTCAGCTGGATCTCGTCCACCGCCAGCGCCGACGCCAGGTCCTCCCGGTGCTTCACGACGTCGGCCGCCTTGCGTGTGGCAGGCAGATCCACCGTGATCGCCCAGCCGGCACCTTGCCGAGACGCGCGCTCGACCAGCCGCAGCGACTCGTCCTTCCCGATCAGCTTGGCGTCCCGGAACGCGTCGACCAGCACCTGAGAGTCCATGGTCCACGTCAGCGTGCGTGGTCCGGCGAGCACGGACTTCCGTCCTGGTGAGCCGTCCTTCGCCCGCCCGACGATCGCCAGCACGGCCGCTCCGACGCCTCCAACGCTCCACAACACCAAGTCGCCGTAGAGCACCCAAGCCACCGTGATCACCGCACAGCCAGCGAGCAGCACGGTCCCAGTGACCTTCCATCGGAACAACGTCAACGCGCGGATCTCAACGAACTTGTCCGCCAGCTTCTCCGACTGCTCGGCAGCGTCGCGGTAGTCCCGCACCCGAACCCAGTTCCGCCAGCCACGCGCCGCAACCACCAGGCCACGACCAACCGCACTCATGCACCGAAACGGAGCCCGAAGGACCCACGCGAGCGCATCCTTTGCGGCGAGCTTCAACGCCTCCCGAGACTTCAGCGCCGGAGGCACCACATGCGAGTAGCGCCAGGTCGTCTCGATCCGCCGGACGAGCGCCGCACGCTCGTCGACCAGTTCCCCTTCGATGACCTGCTCCGCAGGCACCAGCTCACCGGTCATCGCTGGTCCCCGTTCAGCTCGGCTGCCAGCTTCGAGGACAGCCCGCGCGAACACCCCGTGACCTCACGAACCCAGGCCGGCGAGACCTTGGCGCTCGACTTCCGAGCCTTGCGAGCCACCGCCAGGTACTCCGCGAACGACGTCCGCGGAGCCGGTGCCACGGCCTCCACCGTGGCACCCGCAGCGGTACCAAGCTTGTCCCGCAACTCCGTCACAGCCTCAGCAGCAACGAACACAACGAGCGGCGGCACCGAGTGCAACACCACAAGCGCCGCAGACCCGGCCACGAACGCACTCCAGGTGTTCATGACGTACGTAGCCCCGAGCGTGAACCACTTCGCAGCCCGCACCCATCCACCAAGCCGCACCCCGTGCCGAGCAGTCACCTGCTCGGCACGGAGGATCGCCAGCAGCACCAGCGACACCATCGGGTCCAACAGCCACGCCGCGAACCAGGCCAGCGACCACACCGCCGCACCGGCCGCAGCGAACTGCTGAACGTTGGTCATCGTGAACGCGAGCCCCAGCAGAATCCCGGTCCAGCACAACCGGTCCACCTGCACGGCAACCCGCTCGATCGGCTCGCTCACTTCCGATCACCACCACGGCCGCGAGGCTCGTACGTGGTCACCGTGAGCGCCTTCGTCAGCGTGTACGAGGCGAGCAATGCCGGCACTCCGAGCACCGCGTACAACAGCCAGCCGTTCCCGCCGTGCGTCACGACCACCCACTGAACGATCACGATCAGCACCGCGTTCACGGCCACCCGGCCACCGAGCGACATCAGCCGAACGCCCGTCCGCGCCGCGTTCGCCGCTGCTTTCGCCCGACGAGAACCGGCCCGCCAGACCAACACCAGAACCAAGAGGAGACCGACCGCGGCCAGCACCTGAGTGGGAGTGACGCTGATGGCGTTCATGAACGCGACCCCCTCTCGGCCCGTTCACCGCGCTGAAGCCAGTGCCGGTGCACCTCGCGCCGCTCGTCCTCCGGCAGCGCACCCCACACACCGACCGTCTCAGCACCGGCCGTGCGCAACTCCAACTCCAAGCACTCGTCCCGCAATGGACACCCCGAGCATTGCCGCTCAGCCAGCTCCCGATCGGTGAGTTCTTCGTCCGCCCACGGTGGTTCCCCCGTGAACGCCCACATGCACAGCCCGTCGCTCTGGACGACGTCGGTCAACTCATCGGTCGGCACCCATCGCAAGTGGTCCAGCGACCAGGCGATCCCGACCTGCCGTAGATCAGTCACGAAGCACCCCCGGCTCCGAAAGCACTTGCCGAAGCGAGCTACCGGAGACGACGAGACGGCCGTACTGGCGCTCAGCCGTCAACAACCCGAGCCGGATCGCCCGAAACACAAGTCCCTGGCTGATGCCGAGCACCCAAGCGGTCTCGCGGATGGAGTGAACAGAAGACACAGAAGTACGCATAGGAATAGGCCCTTCAAAGAGTGAGCTGACGATTTCAGCTCTAATTGATTGATTTCAGCGCACACGAAGGCGTGCTTGATCTCGCACAGCGCGAAATGCGCCGTGTCACGTCTCCAAACAGCGCAAGGCGGCTAATATCAGCGCCGAGGCGGAACGCGGAGGAATTACGTGTCGGAGGATTGGGCGGCAGTCGCCAGAGCCATCAACGAGCGCGTGAACGAGCTCGGCTGGCGTCAACGTGAGCTAGCAGAACGCTCGAACGTCTCCCAGGCGATCGTTCGCGAGATCCAACACAACACAGTGGAGCGCCGGCGGGGGCCGCGGACGCTGGAGTCCTTGTCTACAGCCATGGGCTGGCACCCGATGCACCTCGACGCAGTGCTCCACGGCCGCCGCCCACCCGAGCGAGACGAGCCGATCACCGACCCCGGCGACTCGCTTTGGTCGCGTTTGGACAGTGTCGAACAGCGCCTGATCGACATCACCGAACGCCTCGACGACCTGAAGTCGGACCTCGCGTCGGTAGCGAAGCAAGTCCGCGAGAACCGGTAGCGCGGTGCGTTTCTGCTGGTTGAGCGCTTTGATTTTCATGCACCAATTCCAGCGTGAATCAGCGCCCGAACCCATGCATGTCCAATGTAAGTTCAATGCAGGTTCTGCGCTCCGGGGGTAGCGCGAGCATGAGCGTGAACGACGAGTGGACCGGTCAATCAGCGCGCTGCCTACAGGCAGCACTACGCATGACTCACGAGGCCTTCGCCGAACATCTAGGCATCGGCGTCCGCACAGTGGCCTCCTGGCATCAGAAGCCGGACACCAAGCCGCGTTCTGGACTCCAGCGCGAACTAGACCAGGCCCTGACCAACGCACCAACCGACGCGGTCGGCCGCTTTCACGAGCTGGTCAACGGCGGCCCGCTGGACCTCCCCGGACGGCGCGTCCGCAGACGCCGAACTCCGCCTCAGCGAAGACTCGACGATCGTTGCCGCTCTGAACTGGCTCGACGCCCATGCAGGCTGGGACCCCGGTACGGCCCGCAGCGAAGTAGCCGCGCGCCTCGCAGCCCTCGACCTGCACGCCCTCCAGGACCGCGGAGTCCTCCGTGGCCGCGTCAACCAACGCGACACCGCCAGCGCACTCGCGAACTACTACGGCACCTCGACCACCGGCCACGGCCGCTACTCCGCAACGTTCGGCACGAACACGGCAGCCTCCACGACCGTGCTGACGCACCCGGACTGGCTGGACCTCGACTGCCCGCTGTTCCCCAAGCACGACAAGCTCAAGCTCGCCGGCGTAACCCCGGCGGACAACATCACGATGGACGAGGCGAGCGCAGACCGCGCCGCGCAACGGCTGGCCGAAACGCTGGCCCTGGGACACCGCATGGTGAACATGCCGCTGTTCCGGCTGCTCGACGTGAACATGCGGAAGCACCAGCTCGCGGGCACCGTGGGCGTGACGGACTTCGTGGGGTACGTGGTGACGATGGACCTGCTCGAAGGCGAGCTGGTCGACGCACTCACCACCGACAAGCCGACGAGCCCCGGCGCACTCCCCCTCCGCGACACCTACATGCCGAACCTGACGGCCGCGCTCAACATCGGCGACCGAATGTGCGCAGGCGGAGCCCTCGCGCTCACGGCCATCGCCCGCCCCGCGGACGCGTTCCGCAGCGAGCCGGACTACCTCCTGCTCGTCCAGGAACGGTCGGGCCATGTGATCAACGCAGCCCGCCGCTTGGCCGTGATCCCCAAGGGCTTCCACCAGCCGCTAACGGACTTCCGCGCCGACACACAGGTTGGTGCGACCCTCCGCCGCGAGATGGAAGAGGAACTGTTCGGCCGCGACGACGTGGACAACACCGTCGGCGAGCAGCGCCACGCAGACCCCATGCACCCAAGCCGACTCTCCGAGCCGATGCGCTGGCTACTGGCCGAACCCGGCCGCCTTCGCATGGAGTGCACAGGCTTCGGCCTGAACCTCGTGAGCGGCAACTTCGAGTTCGCCAGCCTCATCGTCATCCAGGACGAGGAGTTCTGGACGCGCTACGGCGGAGACGTCCAAGCCAACTGGGAAGCGACCCGTCTGCACCAGTACTCCAGCCGCGACGCGGAGCTCCTGGAAGAACTCGTCAACGATGTAGCTTGGAGCAACGAAGGGCTCTTCGCCCTTCTGCAGGGCCTACGCCGCCTCCGTGAAATCGGCGGCACCCGCGTAGACCTGCCAGAGATCGAATGGGAGATCAGGTGACCGCCAACTGGCAAGCCGGCAACGCCGCGGACGACAGCACGGAAACCCGCGGCTGGCTGGTCGGACACTTCATCGACCCGTCGATCGGCGTCCGCTCCCAAAAGGACGTCGAAGTGAAGTGGGGCACGCACCCCGCTGGTGACAAGCGTCCGGATTGGACTGCCGACGACCAGCGCACGACGCTGGTTCTGTTGATAGAAGGCAACTTCCGCGTGGACACCACCGACGGAAGCAAGACCATGAGTCGTCAGGGCGACTACATCATGTGGGGTCCAGGCGTCGACCACTCGTGGGAAGCCCTCGCGGACTCCATCGTCATGACCGTCCGCTGGCCGTCACAGACCTGACAGCTCGAAGTTCGGCAGCTTCACCCGCGAGCCACCGACCTCACGCAGCCGCCGGAGCCCTTGGAGCAACGCGAACAACCCCTCGTTGCTCCAAGCCTCCTGCTGCACCAGATCCGTGATGAGTTCGCCGTCCAAGCTGGAGTACAACGTCAGCCCAGACGCCTCCCAGTTCGCCTCAAGCTGCCCACCGAACCGCGGCCAGAACTCCTCGTCCTCAATCAACACGAGCGTCGCGAACTCGTAGTTGCCGCTCACGAGGTTCAGCCCAAACCCGGTGCACTCCATCCTCATCCGACCGACCTCGTCCTCCAGCCACCGCATCGGCGCAGACCAGCGCCCAGGATGCATCGGCGATGCCGCCCGCGCACCACCAGCAGTCGCGTCCACATCGCCGCGGCCGAACAACTCCTCCTCCAGCTCTCGCCGAAGCGTGGCACCGATCCGGACATCAGCCCGAGGATCGGTGAGCGGCTGATGAAAGCCCTTCGGGATGACCGCTAGCTTCCCAGCGGCGTTCACCACCTGGTCCGACCGCATCTGCACGATCAACGCATAATCCGCAGCACCACGGAACGGGTCCGCCGGCCGCGCAATCGCCACAAGCGACAGAACCCCACCCGCGCAGACGCGCCCAGCGACATCGAGCACAGCACACATGTCCGGCAAGTACTTGTCCCGCAACGGGTGCAGCGCGCCGGAACCGCTCGCCACCGCATCCGCCAGATCCGCTTCGAGCAGGTCCATCGTCAGCGCGTACTCGACGAAGCTCCCCACGTCGACGGCTCCGCCGATGCCCCGTGAGCCGACGTTGATCTCCGCCAACCGGTACAGCGGCAGGTTCGCGAACCGCACACCGAAAGCAGCAGTCACCACGAGCCGTTGGACAGCCGCCTCCGCGCAGCCTGTGTCCAAAGCAGGCACCGCCCCAGCTCGCTGCACGAGAGCCAGTCGCTCGTGGCCAGCGTCGAGCGACAGCCCGAGGTCATTCCATTCGGCCCGCGTGAACACGCTGGTCCGAACATCCAAGTCCAGGCCACGGACCCCGAACGTGGCGTCGGTTCGGTAGTACCGCCTCACAACGTCCGCGATCTGACTCCGGCCGATCCCACCCCGCCGTGCCCGCTGTCCCTGGAGTACCCCGACGTCAGCGACCTTCAACCCGGCACTCAGCTTCGCCGCGGCCGAACCTGACGGCCAGCCAGCCGCACCGTCAAGCCACTCGAACGCACCCGCCAAGCCCGGATGAGCCGCCGCGCCAACCGCGCTTTCCGCAGGACCGTGCTCCGCCGACGGAGACAGCAACACTTCGACCGTCGCACCGAACATGCTCTCCAGCAGTCGGGCGGTACTCGCCTTCACCTGGCCAAGAGGCTCACCACCAGACCGACGCCCGGAAACAAGCCTCTGAAGGTGCCGAAGCCCGAGCGACCCCGGCTCCCGATGCTCTCGCGCGTACAACTCGGCTTCCTCGACGAACTCCTCCAGCGTCTGCCGGCGTTCCCAAATCCGCTGCTCAAGCACAGTGCGAAACGTCCGCATCGCCCCTCCTATCCCCCAGGTCGAATCAGGACGTCCCAGGTCGCCCGCAGGCCGTACCGCTGACCGAGCGCTGATGAAATCTTGATTTCAGTCTGACACGCCCACTCAACACCCGTCAGACCGTCCGGTGACGTGAGGACTCCGCGTCCGCCTCAGACACGTCACCGGACACCCCAAAACGCACGCCTGCGGGAAGGGAGTCGCCATGACCGCGATCACGGTCGTCTTCGGCCTTATAGCAGCGGCGACATGGTCATGGGTCATCGGCGACCACTTCGACTGGTGGCAACGAACAGCCGCACGCCGACGTCACCAGAGCCCCAGCCATTAGGCGGGGCGCTCGGATGGACGGCCTCACCGCCGCGGCGTTCGGCGAGAAGTGGTTGTCGCTCACCAACGAGCAGCGCTCCGAGTTGCTATCACAGCGACGCGAGAACCAGCTCAACGAGAAGGCGCTCGACGAGGCGCCCAACAACCACGGCGAGAACGGCCAGCCCTCCAGGTCCGCGAGCACACCGATGCCGAGCTTCTCATCAAGTTCTTCGCACCAGAGCAAGGAATCGGGACATGCCCAAGAGGTACTCCACCGCACGCGGCCGTGAGTTCGGCGAGAGGCTGCGAGCAGCCATCACGCAGGCGGGCATGACCTCTCGACAGCTCGCCGACCTGCTGGGCTGGCAGGAGGCCAAGGTCTCGGACATGGTGAACGGCAAGGGCGGGGTCACCACCTTGGAACTCGCGTTGGTACTCGGCATCTGCCGAGTACCTGAGCCCGAGCGCGAGTACCTGCTCAGCCTCTTCCCCGCTACCGAGCTGAACGGCTGGTGGCAGCCACACGGCAAGCGCGCACCAGTCCGATCGCACACAGCCCGCAGCAACCTTGCCGCGGCTAAGACCCTCGTCAGCTGGCAACCTCATGCAATCCCGGACCTCCTCCGGACAACTGATTACGCGCGTGGAGTGCTGGCCGCTTCAGCCACCATGCCGGCGACCGAACTGGACGAGCGGCTGCGTGCGTTGCACGAGATGCAGGAGCTGCTCCGCAACGGCCTCGACTGCACGTTCTACATCCACGAGTTCGCGCTTGAACTCCAGGTCGGTGGGCGCGAAGGGCACATCGCCCAGCTGCAACACCTCATGCGCATGGCGGCCTGGAGGAAGATCCGGATCTTGATCGTGCCCGCGGCAGCTGGCGCGCATGCCGGCATGGCTGGACCGTTCACGCAGCTCACGTTCCCGAAGTACCAGCCGCTGAACTGGACCATGACAGAGAACTCCAGCCTCTTCGTCGAAGAGGAACACGCGGTCGAAGGCTACGAAGCAGTCGTCCAGGCACTCGACGCGATCAGCCTCGACGAGGACCAGTCGCTGAAGTGGATCTCCCGCCGATGCGTGCGCCTCCAGGAGTCCGACGGAGCCGAGGACGTGATCCGCGAAGACGAGGACGAGCCCTTTCCGCCGCTGTAGGCGACAAGCGCTTCGCCACCGAGATGAGAGCGAGCAGACTGATCGTGAGGCGTCGATCTCCTCATGCCTAAGGACTTCCGAGCCACTGCGCTCGAACGCGCTGTCGGCCGAAAGCTGGTCAAGTGGCGAGACGAACGCGACCTCAGTCTCGTCGAAGCAGGCAGTCGCGTCGGTTTCAGCAGCGCCAAGCTGTCAATGATGGAGAACTCGATACAGCCCTCCGCGGCCATCGACGTCATGGCGCTGGGCTATGTCTATAAGGTGCCCACACCTGAGTGGCAGTTCGTGATGTCGCAGGCTCAGCACGCCGCGGATCTGAGAGCGCTCCGGCAGCCCCAAGCGGCCATCTTCGATCCGGCTGAGGACTTTCCTCTCCTGATTGCTGATGCAACACGGATGCGGACGTTCGCCACCGACACAGTGCCGACCATCTTCCAGCTCGCCGACTACACCACAGCAACGACGCAGTGGGACGACCCGGCCATAGCTGCGCAGCTCAGGCGCGTCAGGGAGACATGGGCGACCCGATCAAGCGGTGACGATTCCCTAGCGGTGGAGGCAGTGTTCCCGGAAGCAGTGCTGCGACAGGTAGTGGGCGGCAGGCGCGTGCTGAAAGCCCAACTGCTTCACCTCATGGAGGTGAGCGAGCTGCCAGACGTGAGCCTTCAGGTGGTGCCGTACGCGGCTGGGGCCTACCCCAGGACGAGCTGCCCCTTCACATGGATGAGCTTTCCGCACCGACAGCACAACGACGTGGTGTACACGGAGACGTTCTTGTGCTCCGAGTACGTCGAAACCCACGCTCGAATCGAGCAGGTAGCGGAACGATTCTCGGTGCTACGGACGTTGGCTCTCGACGAAGGCGACTCGTTGGAACTCATCGCCGAGACCGCCGCAGACATCTAGTCACACCCCGTTCAAGATTGCCCGCGTTCCCTTGCAGGAGTTGTGCTTCGAAGCCCTATCCGGCCGCCCTTTGCTTGACCCGTTGCCACCACCCACGAGGTGATGATCCCAACCCGCCAACCCCAAGTCTGCTCTGACCAGTTTGCCGACCCGAATCTGCTCAATACCTCACGCTGATCATTCTTGCTAAGCGCACCGACAGATGCCGCATCAATGAGAGCGGCAACATTCTGCTTCGATAGACACAGAACCGCAATATCGCGATCAGTGATCTCCGCACCGTTCGCCACGAGTGCCCGCCCTTGCGCTGTGAGGCGCACGACGTCACCGTCGTCCTCTACAAGGTTTAGGGCTCGCGCATCCCTTACAACTGCAGCCACATATTTCGACCCGAAATGCGATCGCACCTCCGAGCGCTTCGTTGTGCCGTTCCGCAAAAATTCGACAAGCCCCCTAACCCTCGGTGGCCTTGTTGATGGAACAAAAGTTCCAGGAGTAAAGTTACCAAGGTTGAACTCACGCCGCAGCAGCATCTCGTCCGACGCGGACTCACGCTGTCTAATAAGGTCGCCTTCAACGTCAATAATCCCGGCATAACGGAGCCAGTTCACTAGAATGCTAGAGTATTGCGCCCACGTAGTGCTGTTCACTCTAATGTGAGGAAGCTCTCGCTGCAATAGTGTAGTAACAGCACCGAGATCTACCTTTTCCTCGCTCGCAACGAGATCCAGGACACGCGAAACCAGCGCATTGGCACGGAGTGCCTTTCGCAGGAAATCTCCGATCTGCTCTGAATCAATCGCAGCTGTAGCCTCCGCCGAAAGCGCTACCCTGCCAGGCTGTGGATCAATAAAACCCAACAGCCGAAGCTCCCGCAGTTTGTTGTACACAGCAGTCGGGTTGCCTCCGATACGTTTAGCAAAAGTGGCCGCATCGAGAGGACCTTCATCGGAAATAGTTGTCAACAGCCCAAGTGCCGCGCCAGGGGTAACTCTGAACACATAGCGGGCCTGGAAAGGTATCCGGTTGGTCAGTAGGTAAGATTTGAAGACGTCGTTATAGGTGTCGTAAACGTCTCCCGCAAGTCGCAGCAGTTTCCGACCAAGGAAATCGTTTAGCTTGTCGGTCAACCGCTGAAAGCTGACCTCCCCCTCCAGACGCCTGCTGAGTTCAGCCGCAGTATTTGGCAGGTTCGCGGCAAAGACTCTAAGCAGAGCCTTGTCTGCCTCGTCCAGCCCTGCAAGATCCTCGTCAAAAAGATCCTCGGCGCGCAAGCCTCCCCGCGCCAGCTGACCGACGTCTGTACCAGACTTAGCCATCCCAAGTATGTGTGCGCAGACTCGCTTTAGAAGCCACGGAAATCCGGCGGAGAAGGTGAGGATAGCCTCTGTCAATTGAGGTGACAATTTAGTCTCAAGCTCAGTTGAGAGCCGATTCAAAAGAGCCTTCTCCTCAACGACCGAAAAATCATCCAGCTCGATCGAGTAGCTAAGCTCGTTTAGGCGGGCAAGGTCAATGGCAGCACCCTCATCGTATGTGGCAGCCAGGTCGTTCTTACGCGCCATGATCCAGACGATTGGGAGCGTGCGCTCTGTAGTTTCCACTACCAGGTCAAGAACACCCTGGAACACACTCGGGCGGGAGAGCAGCGCCTCAAATTGGTCAATCTGGATCGTCGCAACCTCGTTGCGCTCCTTAATTAGAGAGCCCACTTCGCCGAGCTTTCCCGATATATCCTCTTGTCTACCTGGAGGATTAAGGACCGCCTCACAGGCATCGTTTAGGCTTTTCACCAGACTGGATACGACAAGTCTAAGATCCGAAGGCGTGAGCAGATTTCGTCCGTCAACCGTCACCGAAGCAATTGCCCCTTCGGAAGCTGCAACCTTCAGAAGGAGCGAACTCTTTCCAACGCCAGATCGACTCAAGACCTGGATCGTCCGAGCAGTGATGCCTTCCTCGCGGACCCTATTAAGGTAGCCGACTATCTCGTCAAGTGGATCGGTACGCCCAATGAAGCATTCCGGAGGGCTGGGAAACTTGTAGTCGAACCACCCAGCACCGGCAAGCACGCTTGGCAAGCTGGCGCGCTCAACCGTCTCGCCCGTCGACTCGCCCACTCGAAAGTAGGCAAGGTTTTGAAGGTCAGATACTTGAAGCCTCAACCGCGCGACATCTGACTCGCTCAGGTCGGTTCTCTCGCCGGCAGTGCTGTACGCGAGGAAGTTGGTAGGCGCTGAGGCCGCACTTGGCCCACAAGACGCAACAATGACATCGCCGTGCTCTCCAATGACATACCACGAGTCGAGCGGCTCTAGGCGAGTGTCTTGGTGCACCCTGGCGCGGATGGCGCTTTCAGATGCGCAAGCCCCGTTCTTGAAGAGAAAATCAATTATCTCTTGGCCAACCAACGTCCTAATTGTCATCTTGGTCGCCGTCAAGATTTCCGGGGTAAGCGACCGCAGATAATCAGCGCCATCTGGCGTGAACGGCGACGTCGAGATGAAGAGCCCATCTACCCCACCCCTAGTAACAGCGAGGGGAATCAGTTTTCCGACGAAAGCACTGACTTCCTTGCCGGAGATTGAGGACTCGTGAGCTTTCGCCTCACCATCTAGCTGACGCAGGGTCATCTTTGAGACCGCCTCGATGTCATATTCGAGGCTTGCCCGCTTCGCCCGCAACACAACCTGCTCGTACCCGCACAGATCGACAAGCCTCTCAGTGAAGCGCTCAAAAAGACGCCCTTTGCGATAAGCCGCCAGCTCGTCGTTATCCGAGTCAAAGAAGGCGATCTGCACGGCGACACAACCTCATTCCATAAGCTGCTTCTCCAGATCAAAGCATTCTTCACGCCAAGATGTAGCCCGTAACGCTCACCCCTTCCGTCGATCACGTTCGATCCATCACCCGATTGGCGGCTTGAGCCCATCGAATGGCGAATGTACCCGAACCTCCGTTCTCTACTTGGCTGGCTGTTATGCCTCCTACTTCGCCACCACACCGGTCCATCGTTACGACCGCGCGTGCCGAGCGCGCCGACAATCGGCCCGCTGGCACCGACTCCCGCGGAGCGACACCCCAGCGGCGCGTGTCGGCGGATCTCATGCTGGACGTACTTTGGTTGTGAACCTGCTGCTGGACCACCATGCGGCCGACAGTGGCAGGATGCCGTCCTGTCCCACGGCCCGTCAGCTTGAGGCGATCGACGCTCGTCGGCCGGCGCGGGCTGGGGCTGGCGCCGGATGTGACAGCTTCCGGCCGCCACACGGGACGATGAAGATCATCATGGCCACAGATCCGCCGATCTCAGATGCCCTGCTCAAGTCGAACTCGCAGAACAAGGCCCGTTGGCATGCTCATCAGACCTGCGATCCGTTGGCGCGGCGTTTTGACAACAGACTGGCTCACCGCGGCCAAGCGACCACAGTGGCCCCTAGCTGCTGGTGCATCCACTGCCCGGCACGCAAGATCATTCAGTCTCGGGGGGAAGTAGTCCCTAGATGGCAACAGATGCCGCCTGGTGGGTCATATTCCGATATGGAACGCGGCACGGAACTTGACACAGGGTCCGGCATAAGACTCGACGACCAAGCCATGGTCTCAAGGGCGTGCGTGTGGTTCATACGATCGTGGTGCAATAACACCGACGGCCTTCACGTTCACGAGATGTGGGCGTCTATCGCTCGCCCGTGACTCACGTAAAGAAGATGCATGGTGCGGTGTGTTGCTGCCGCTCACGACGAAGTGTCAGGTAGGCAAGAAGGTGCTCGGACGCACGCATGCGGAGTCTGCGTGTCAGAACATCGCCAGGGAATCTTATTCTGCGTAAGGCGTACCATCTCCATTAACCCTCCTAATTATTGCGGTAACGTCGACCTTATACCCCATACTCCCACCGGCCACACCGAGAGTGTTACCTCCACCCTTCCATACAACGCTCACCTGTCGACCACTCATCAAATCACCAATATTGATTGTAGCCACTAGGTTTGGATTCTGGACTGCCCCATCGGCGATACAGCTCCCGGTAGCGTAGCTACCTACAAGTAAAGAAGTCGAATACGACCAATTGATTGCCTTCAGGGTAGGATCGTACGCAAGCGTCGCGAGGTGTTGCTCGCCATTGTCGATTTCGTGGGGTGGATAAACCTCTCCGCAGCTTAGTGCGCCGCTATATGTACTCACGGTATGGACTTTCAAGAAAAGCCAGCACTCAGGCGATCGCAGCGGATGGCAGTCCATAGACGAAGTTGGGCCACGCCCGACCGAGCGGCTGACCTCGTCATGGTTGCCGGTTCCCTCAGAGTTTGCAAGTGTGGCACGGACCTCTTCGCGATACTCATCTATCACAAAAGACGGCATACTTGTCCAGTCGGTGAGCTCAAAGTCGAACGCGCCTGATCCCCATCGACTACGCTTCATAATATTGATCATGAAGTCAGCAGCACTCTGGTAAGGCGTACCCTTCACGGCAGTATTAAATGCATCCCAAAAGTCGTTAAACACGTTCGCGCGACGGAGCTGGATGTCGAGCATCATCCCATAGCTCTTCCTCACCGAAATCGGCGATGATAACGGCTTCTTCTGAGGCGTTCCCTGAACCCCGATTCGCACGGTGCCATCGCGGCCGGTTGGCGCGTGATAGGTCCCGCCGGGATGGTCCCAAAGCTCGACTAGCTTTTCACCGGAACCTCGCGAGAGGAAGGCAGGACCAAATCCATTAAGGCCAACAAACGTAACGTCGGCGTCGTATAGTGGCCCGTCAGATGGTACGCTAAACTTCATTCCCATGTTCGCGAAGACCAGTCTAAAACAATTTACAAAAGCCTTAGAGCCGAGGTTATAGGTAAGCTTCGCGGTCAGATGAGTCCGCTCACCTGCACTTCCAACTTCCTTCGTGCGTACCAATGGGCTCTTATCGGGAATGATTTCCACATCCAAAGAAAACAGCTGAACTAGGAGTTTCAGCAGGTCGAGAACAAGTTGCGCAACTCCAAGTTTCCCCAACAACGACTTGGTCCGATCACCAAGCTGTTCCAACACCTGCTGAAGGCCGGGCAGTTTAACTTTCCAGCCCAGCGCACCTTCAGGACCCCACGGCGCCGGAATTAGGTGTTGTCCACGAAACCCACGAGCTATTACCTCTTCCGCAATGCGAATAACGCCACTTTCCGTCGCGTTGAATTGACACGGCCTGGATTCTTCAATGTCGCCTTTGTCGGTGGCCGGACCATTCGATAGCGACCCTTGCGAGGTAATCTGGTGAGATGCCGAGAAAGTAAGGTCTGCCGCGCCCGCTCGTAGCACCAGCAAGGCCACATCTGAACTGACGAAGACCTGTGAGGGATCTAGGTCAGGGTCGCCGAACTGCCCCTTCCCGTGAACACGGGCGGCCGAACGCACAGCCGCTCCCAGCGCCCTCGTGCGCAGATCCGAGCTAGAGCCGGCCTCACTGAGATCATTGAGCATGGATTTTCGTATTCCCGAGCGCGCGAATTCAGGAACCGTCGAAGGATTAACCGCAGCATCGGCTAGCATGTCTGCAATGTCGGCCACACTAAGCCCACCCGCGTGCGGACTCGCTGCGTGATACCAGACTTCCCACCAATATGCAGCAAATCCTTCACCACTGTAACCAGCGGTGATAACACGGGTGCCATTATCATCAATTACCGGATAGCCCATCATCGGATACAACTGAAGCAAAGCATTGGATCGATCATCAACACTGCCGCCAAGCTGATTAATGTACCGCGCCGCTGCATGATCAACTTCTTTCACACTGTTTACGGTTTCAGTGTGCACAGTTGTCGACAAATTAGGAATCTGCGGCTGTTCCGGTTGATCTGTACTGCGAGTGCAACTTCCAGCAACTAGTGATGGCACGAGCAGGAAGGCGACCGCCAGTGTTGTCAGCCGTTGCCAGGTCAATACGGATGGACGCGAAGGAGATTTGACCATACACCAATGATGAAACCGGACCATGATTGTTTCTAGAGTCTAAAGCCACATCAGGCTAGATTTCTACGTGACCTAGAATCTGGCTGTGCACCACCCAGGAGCGACTCGGTTCATTCGGCACGCTGAACTCGGCGTCATCTTGACGTGAATCATGAGGCTAGCCGCCAGTTGGCAGTATCTGGTCCGTCGCTGCCTACGGCTCGCAGCCGTATCGCGTGGATCGCGTCGATGAAGATTACCGGATAAATCGGGTCTAGCGGCCGGTTCTGCCACTAAACCATGCCCTCGACGACCTCGTCGGTGATGGTGGAGATGGTCTACCTCGACACCCCGGCACCATAGACCTCCGTCAGGTGCGCGGAGATCCCCCGGTCGTGAGTCCCTTGGCAGCCAAGGAGATCACCATCTCGTCCAGATCACGCAAGCGACTCTGCCACTTGGCGACGATCTTCGGCTCCAAGCTCGCGTCGCGGTCACGCGGCACACCGATCTCGACCGGGCCGACATCGGTGAGCACAGTCTTGGCGCGAGTGCCGTTGCGCGAGTTACCGGTCCCGCAGCCGGCCGGGTCGCGCTTGTCATAGCCGAGATGATCGGTGATCTCACCCCCACCGCGACCTGCCCCTTGCTGTCAGCCCGTCCGGCCAGACCGGACACGGGGAAGTAGTGGTGTCGCTTCCGGCGTTGCCCAGTTCCCTCGACAATGTCGAGCTCGTCCACCTCAAGATGGTAGGCGATCCACGCCGACGCCTGGACCGGTCAACCGGGAGTTGTGGAGTCGCGCGTTCCGCCAGCCGAGCTGGCCTTGCGCGGACTTGTCTGCGTAAGGCCACGGAGCCGTCCCGGCGACACGACTCCCACCATCCCCTCAGACACGTCTTCCCGCGACGGGACACGTCTGGATCAGGCTGTCCCCTGTCCCTCTGCGGATACCTGCTGGTGCGCCCCTCAGACGCAATGCGCAAGCCCGTCCCGCCTGAACATCGCGGGACGGGCCTCATGCGCTGGACGGGCCACATGGAGCTACTCGGGGTCAGGAAGGGCTACGTGGGTGAATAGTGTGCGACTTCGTCCTCGGGCATCGAAAATACATAGGTGATCAGGACTTCGCTCGCCAATCCCGAAAGGCTCCCATAAAGGTATTGCCGTCAATAAGTATTGACTGCCTCCTCGCACATCTCGGCTACTCGCCCAGGATCTCGATCGAGGGTGAACGTGTCGATGAAGACGACCACAGCCTCGGCATGCTGAGCCTTGGCCACCGCAAGCATGTCAGCAAGGCGTGGCGCCAGGAGGGCGCGATCGGATGCTTCGAACGGGTGGCGGGCAATCACCACACATTCACCGACATAGGGATCGTTGTACAGGGCCGCTGCTGCCGGCGTGCCCTCGAGCATCGTTGCGCTGTACGCCTTCGCCCATCGTTCTAGCGCCTTGGACTCCTCGGCGACTCGAATGCGCAGACCTCGCCCCATGAGCACACCGAACAGGTCGGACGCCAGCCTCCAGTCGAGCAGTGCGTGGTAGGCCATGTTGCCGTAGTCGCGGAGACACCTGTAGCACGAAGAGTCACACTCCGTGGCGTGGGCAGCCTCAGACAGTTCTTCCATATAGACGTCGATGCGGCTCAGGAGATCGGGTAGCACCGCTTCGCTGCCAAGGTGACTGCTGAACCCGGCGCCGTTCTCCAGGGTGTCCGCGATGAACGCGAACGGGACTGGCGTGCCATTGATGTTCCCAGCGTAGATTCCGGCGTTCAGCTCCCGTGGCTCCACGTCTAGAAGGGCTGCCGCCGTGGTGCGCAGCAAGAACGCGAGGGAGTACCACGCTCCACGCCGTCCGTCGGCCAAGTCTCGCGCGCCTGAAGGCTGTCGTCTGCTGACCGACAGGTCAAGCCTAATCCCGTGGTCCGAAGTGGAACGCTGTGGCCCGAGGAACAGGAAGTCTGTTGGTTGCACTGCGCCGAGGGCGACGTGGAAAGGATCGCCACCAGCGGCGTTCGGGTGCAGCAGGCCCTTCTCGATCGCGTCGAGTGAGACGTACCCGCCCCAGTCGAACTTGTCGTCTGAGACAGCGCTAAAGGCGAACAGTTGACCGCTGTTGTCGTTGATCACGAATCGGCGGCCAGGTCCGGAGTAGACGACCGCGGCCTTCTGCTGAACCTGAGTGAGGGCAGCGAGGTTAGTGTGCGCGCGCGACGAGATGGACTTGGGCGACCATGAGAAGTTGCCGTCGAAGTCACGAGCCTTGCCCGCGCGGAATCCGAGCGGCTCCCTCAGCGGCATCGTGCTGTAGGTGCCGGGCGGTGCGCCGCATTGCGGGCAATCAGCCGCGTCCACCGGGTCGTCGGTGCTGGATGGCGCCTCCGTGAGGTAAGAACAGGAGCGGCAGACGCTGATCTGCCGCTGCGGTCCCAGTGGCTCGGCTTCCGGCTTCGGGGTGGGGCGTATGGGCTTGAATGCGGTTATGCCGACCACTGGATGGACTTCGCCGTCGCGAACGACTTCGCTCAGGGGCGCGAACTGCCCCACAGCCATGGCCAGGTCACGGTCGATCACGCCAGGCGGTGGCCATGGGTACGCCTTCTTCGGGCGTTGCAAATGCAGGTAGCGGACGCTGGACGGGAATCCGAACATCGGCAGCACTCCGTGGCCGGCGAGCCGCTGGCTCAGTTCATGATGCCCAGCTGGCGCGTCCACAGCCTCATCGATGACCGATACAAGGCGCTCACTACACGCACGTGCTACATCTGCAGAGCTGCCGGCGAACGGAGTGTGTCCTGCCAGCGCTGCTGCCGCACGCTCCACAACCTCGATGTTGTTGCGTAGCCAGTTGTCCAGCTCAACACGCAGTCTGGGCCAATCGGACACCAGCCCGAACTGGCCGTGGACATTCGCCGTGAAGTCCAGCGCCTCACCGTTTCCGATGATGTCAGCAGAGATGTCCGCCATGGCAAGACGCAGCACCTCACTGCGCAGTGACCGGGTGTAGATCTCGTTCCGGTCCAGCGTCAGGTACGGCTTGGGCGTCGGCTCGTTCGTGATCGCTTCCGGGCGGTCGAAGTAGTACTCGTCATGACTGCGGCCACGACACACGGTCAGTGCGACGGCTACCGGTGTGTCCCGGCGTCCAGCGCGTCCGACACGTTGCTGGTAGTTGAACCTCGTCGGGGGCATGTTGCCTAGCACCACCGCCGACAACGCGCCGATATCAACACCTGCCTCCATCGTGGTGGTGACCGAGAGAAGGTCAACCGCATCGGGCAGCTCGTACTCGTCCCGTTCGAGAAAGACCCCTTGGAATCGTGACTGCCGCGACTGTGCGTCGATGCGATCGGTCTGCCCCGTGAGCTCAGCGCAGTTGAGCCTAAAGCACCCGTCCCCGCTGATGGCCTTCCACGCGTAGTAGTCGTCCTCGGTCTGCAACACGGAAGGTTCTGTCGGCAAAGGGGCATGACATTTCGTGCATCTGCCGCACCCGACGTTGAGATGTTGCCGCTGGCAAGAGGTGCACGTCCAAGCTTGTCCAGTTGCTGCTCGCAGCGTCACCTTGCGGGGATCGATGACGTAGTCGCGCACTGCATCGCCCCACCTGGCGATGACCATGTCGCGCATGTCGTCCATAGCTGGACCGCCGCGGTGTTCGATCTCTTTCCACAGGTCACGCAGCCTGGTGGTGGGTTCGGGCCTTCCGTCGCGTAACCCGTTGAAGCGCCGCTGGTCAGCCAGGACTCGCAACGCAGCTCTGGTGTACGCAGTTGGCGTGTCTGGAGACGAGTCTGCAGGCTCCTGGTCGTCGTCGACGGACAACCATCCCAGTCCAAGCGACTCGAAGTCCCTGCCGCTTCCCGAGAACAGACCGTTGAGCATCTCTGTCAGCAAGGAATCCTGAATCGAGGACAGCAGGGCGTCTTGCTCAGAACTCAGGTTTCCTCGAGGCCTCGGCGGCTTCGATTCCCAGTCGTACAAACTGGTCCACCGCACTAAGGTGGCGCCCCACCCCCGTTTTTGCAAGCTGGCTTGGGGACCACCGGGGTTGATTCCCATCGACAACAGGTCACCGGCTAGGGCGCCGGACAACTCCGCGAGCGTGAGCGGCCGTGCCATCTGCGCGGCGAGTGATCGTTCCTGCTCCGGAGTGGTGCCTGGTGCCCCCTCCCAGACATCACGCAGGGCGTTGAAGGCAGCGTTGTCGCGTTCACGCAAGCGGCGCAACGCCAGGAACGAGGCTTCGGTGCGAACGCCGTTGACGACATGTTCGCGTGCCAAGGTCACATCGTCGGCGGAACTGGCGCCTTGTCGCAGCTGTGTGTAGAGGAGCAGCCGCAGCAGGTCCTGATAGTGGCGCAGTCCCAGGCCAGCTGAGAGCTTCGCGGCGTCCTGGCGGCTGTCGGTGAACACGATGACCTTGCGCTCGTCCTCAACGAGGTCAGTAGCCAATTCAGTCGTGAGCACCTGATTGATCTTTTCGAAACCGGTGCGCATCCCGCGGATGGGCGAGCGCTGCCGCCTCCGATCAGTCAATGGGAGCGGCCCGGGCCCGTACTTGATCTCCCAATCGTCTCCGCACGAGGGACAACGGGTGGGATACGGGCTGAGTACCTCCGGGTTGATCCGGACGCTGCCGGCCTTGTTCCGGCTGGCGGTGACGTGGAAACTCCAGCCGGTGAACCCATCCGGATCGTTGCGCAGTTCACCCTTGCGCGGGTCTAGGACACTGCGGCGGAACGCGTAGCTCACTGCGTTCTTGTCGGCGGTCCACTTGATGTCGTCGAGCTGGGTCAGTGTGGCGGCAGCACGAGGCCAATAGACCAGGTAGTTCGCAGCGGTGCGGTCGAGCTTGACCTGGTCTGGCAGTTTGGACAGCTCGGGGATGTCGGCCAAGAGCATGGTGTCCACGCTGGAGCGTTGTGTGGCTCCTGAGGGCGCAAACCCGCCTAGCAGTACGTCGCCGCAGTTCTGGCAGTACAACAACTCGAGCACTCTCGCACTGCAGCTGCAGCGAGAGACTGGTTCGGAGTAGAGCTTGCCCACAGTGCGATCTGGATAAGCACCTCCAGGTACGTCGGGGCAACGAGAGTCGGTGCATGCCCACATGCCAGGCACGTTGCGGAAGAACAGATGTGCTCGCAACCGCGGGTCGCCAGGCTCCGGGTTTCGTGCAAGTTCGTCGAGCATCCGCTCTAGAGCTGACTCGGCGATCTCCGGCTGGCCATCGGGAAACAGCCGCCTGGCCAGGGCCGCTGCGGGTTTGGCGACAGCAGTCGTACCGGTTTCGCCAGCAGGGTCATAGAACGCACGGCGCAGGGCATCGACAACGCCGAGCTCGCGTGCCAGCGGCGCGGCGTGGCCCGGCGCCGCGGCCGCGATCTTCACCGCGTCCGCCGGTGTCCCGCCCGCCCCATCGGCGGGCCTTACGGTGTCACCGGCAATGAATCGGAAGGTACTGGCATCCACGCCGAAGAACTCCTGCAGGTATCTCCTGTCGCGATGTGGATCCAACGATGCGCTCGCCGCCAGCACACGCAGCTGTCCGGGCCGCTGGTCTAGTCCCAGACGGCTCTTCAGCGTGCGGATCAAGTAGGCGACTTCAGTTCCAGCTGTACCGCGGTACATGTGAAGTTCGTCCACGATGAGCGTGAACCGGTTGTCCACGCTCTCGTCGAGCCACTTGCGCGTCGAGTCGAAGAAGTGCCCGTCACGCTCGCGCAACAGCATGACGTTGAGCATGGAGTAGTTGGTGATGAGGATGTCGGGCGGTGCTGCCGACATGTCCCACCGCGAACGCATTTCAGCGCCGTCGAGGCGCGGCACGAAGTACTGGACCTCCTCCCGCCCCAACTCGAGGGACTCCGCACGCGCTTGAGTACCACGTTTTTCGGTTTCGCGCAGGTAGGTACGCAGGTCCTTCACTGCGAGCGAGTTGGCCGGACTGCCGGTCACTGGCGTCGCGCCGGTGTAGCGGCCGAAGTAGAACCGGTGGCCGCGGCGGTTCGCGTCCAGCCACTGTCTCGCCATGTCGCTGTCGAGCGCTTTGCGCAACCTGGTGAGCTGGTCGTCCACCAACGCGTTCATCGGATAGAGGATCAGGCCGCGAACGGCTGCGGAGCGCCCGGTTTCGCCGCTGCGCTGCTCAGTGAACGGTGCAGTGTCCGACCGCCACCAAGGCTTCGTGGGTTCGGCCAGCCCGCCTTGCCACTGCTTGGACTCTTCCAAGAGCGTCGCCAGCAGGGGCAGGAGGAACGACTCCGTCTTGCCCGAGCCCGTGCCGGCGGTGATCACCATGTTCTGACCACGCGTCAGGCCTGCGATGAGGGCCTCTTCCTGATGCTGGTAGAGCGGGCGCCCCACTGGGATGAGGCCCGCGTTCGCGAAATCCGCGAGCTCGGGTGGCGCGCCAGCGGCTGCGGCGGATTCTGCGAGTGACCGCTGCGCGGTCACGTACTCCTGCCGTAGTTCAAGCAGAGGAAGGCGGTAGATGCCCCCATCGCGGTTCAGCAGGTCGCGTCGCTCCTTTTCCAGTCGGCGGTCAGCGAGCCCGAAGGGCGTGTCGTAGTACCTCAAGTACGCATCCCGCAGGCGCTGGAAGGTTGCCAGCGCGCCAAGGTGGCGCTGAGGTTCATCGTGCGGAGAGCTCACTCGCTGCTCGCTTCCCGTTCATCTAACTTCTTCGAGGTTCTGGCTTAGCGATACCGCAATCTGGCCCGCCACTGTGCGAGGTACGTTGCCGTAGCTGAAGGTCTGCGCGGCCTGGTTGAGGCGAGGCGTAAATCCGCTGCACAACGTGGCGGCTCGCGCATGCAAAACGGGCAGCGGGGCGCTCCGGTCCACGAACAGCGTGCCGGTTGTCTCGCGCCCGCGACCTTTGTCACGACGCCACCGCAGGACAGATGTCCCGCGCCGAGCGAGAACCACGTAGATACCCGTCGAGCGATCGCAGTGGTACCAGTCGCCGTCGTGTCGGTACAGGTGTACCCGCCGGTTGTTCACGCGCATGCGGTACAGGCCGTCCCGGGTCGGATTCGGTTCGGCTGAGCTGAATTGGCCGTTTGGCTGCAGCTGGTCCAGGTCCACTGCGACCGCCGAAGGAGGCGCCGCGGGACTGCCCAGCGCAAGCGAGGGCAGGCGGTTGGACAGCCGCACGGCGGCACAGCCTCCGTAGACGGCTCCGGCCTCCTCCGCGATCTTCTGCAGCGTCGCGACGTCGTCGAACTGGATGATCCACGTCTCCGGCGAGGGCAGATAGCCAGCAACGCGCTCTGCCGTGCAGGCGAGGAATGAGACGTTGCTTTCCTCTAGCCGCTCACGCAGGCTGGCTGGTCTTGCGCCGGCCACGACAGCTGAGCCGTCAGCAGCGGGAAGCCTGGTAATCACGGTTGGGGCGATGGCCCAGCGGTCCGCGTCCCACCTCACCTCGGCATGTGCCAGCAAGGACGCGTCACGTACCCATTGCTCGCCAGCAAACGAGTGGATGCTCAGATCCGATGTGCGTGCCAGCCACCGCAGCTTGTCTCCGAGGTCGCGAATGCTGCCCGCGCCTGTTTCACTCATCCAACGCAGCATCAACTCAGCGTCCACAATGACGCTCCCACTGCAGCAGATACTTGCCCCACAACGGCTCTGCGGGCTGTTCATGTCCAGATATACGTGCCCACAACGACGCGGATACGGCATCCAAGTATCCGAAGGCGGGCCGGTTCGGCTGCAGCAAACGGACCTGCCAGGCGTCGCCACGTCGCTGCGCGAGCCATGCCGCCGACGGAGTGGTGGTCACCTCGAAGTAGTACGGCGTGATTCCGTAGACCCGCGCCAGCACCTCGGCAGGCTCTGGCTCTTCTATCTGCGAGCAGATGCCGTCCTCGCGCAACAGCCAGGTCTCGTCTTGACCTCGGCGAGCGAGCACGGGCTCGCTGTCAGGAGGCCCGTGAACCTCAGCTCCGCAGATTTCGAAGCGATCCTGGTCGTCGGAGAGAGAGGCATTGCCGTCCCAGCCAAGCTCGCCCCGATTCGATCCGTCATCGCTGGGCTCCGCGTCAATCACGTGGAAGACCAGTACTTCCCCGTCGACACGCAACTCGTGTCTATCTGCGGTCAGCGGACCTATGCGCCGCAAGGAAATCGGGAAGCCCGACGCGACGAACGATGGTTGCTGCACCACTCCGTCGAGCGCAGCCTCCACTGTGCGGGACTGCTGCCCTGAAGGCAGGAGCAGATCGGGTTCGCCGCCGCTCAGATAGGCAAAGCGGGTGACGTGACGCGCCAGCCGCAATCCATTCGTGAGCTGCGGCCGGGCAACCAGGTCCGGACGCACCGGGCTCGTCCGCAGCACTGGTGTCCGGCTCAGCGCGGCATCTAGGCGTCCCGCATCACCGAACACCACGGACCTGTACAGCTTCCAGCCCGGCAACAGCTGTGCCGGACCTGACCGGCCGACCGGCCGCCAGCCAGGTTCGGCAGCTTCAACGAGCACGCGCTCCAATCCGGCAGCAACGTCGTCCCGCGCAGCGATCAGGTGTTCCTCATGCGGGTTGACCGACTGGCAGGAAAGCCAGCAACCCACGTCAGGATCTTCGGCGAAGACGAGGACCTCCGCAGGCGAGAATCGCGCGGCGCACTGCTGTCCTGCGAAGCGAAGTCCCCGCGTCAGGTCCTGCACAGTTGCCGGCAAGTCGCGGTCGAGTGTGTACAGCGAGCTGTACGGATCCCTGAAGATCGCCACCTCACACTGCTTGCCTGCGATCTCACCCCGCAAGACGTCCTCGTCTACCCCGTCCGCTGTCGTGATCACCCAGCTGACCCGCTGGCGTTTGACGTCGAGGGCAAGCTTGATGTCCAGGCGACGCAGACCATCCGCGGTGATGACGCGCCCATCCCAGTCTTCGGCGAGTCCGACAAGCAGCTGACCCACAAGTTCCGCCTGCAGCGGATCGCTGACCAGCTGCTGGAAGGCCGGACTCAGACCACGCGGCGTTGACATCCACATTTTCAGATACGACAGAAGAGCGTTGGTACCAGGTACGCCGGCAGTACTCACGTCTAGCTTCGCGAAGAACCTGGTCAGCCGGGCACGATCAGAACGCCTCAGCACTGCCTGCGAGAGCGGGTAGCCGATGCGAGTCAAGCCTGGATGATCGCGGATTGTCGAGATGCCGCGGGCGCCACCGAGACTCTTGAGCCAGTGGTCGAGCACTCTCCACATGTCAGCCACATCGGCGAACGCGCCTGATTCTCTCAGCGCGGCCCGGACGTTCGCCGTCGCCTCTTGAGACGCATGTGGGGCAAGAGCCTGAGCCAGGCGGGTATAGAAGTTGTTTGCAGCTACTTCGGAGTCACGGTGCATCCGAGACGCGGCAAGGACACTCAACGCCAGTACTGGAAGCGTGGGCGGCGGCAGCGTCTGATCACCCTGCTGCCAGACCTTCTGCATGTGGCGCACACGACTGAAGGTGTTACGTCCACCGCTGAGAAATAGCAACTCACCGACGGCAGCGGCCAGAGAGTCGGCTGGATTCAGGTCGGCCGGTGCGATACGTAGAAGCTCGTCGTCGTCGATGAACAAGACAACAGGCACCATCGGGCGGGTAAGGAACGTCTCGGCGAGCAGCTGCTGCCAATACCCGTAATCCGCCGTCTTCACTCGTGCCTCGATGCTAGGCGTATCCAGTGACAGCACCTCGCGACGACCTCCCCGTCCTTTCTTTCGCGTGACGCCGCTACAGCGCCCGCAATCTCCGATAGCCGACCGGCGCAACTTGAGTAACGGCAGCTCGGCCGATCGCAACAGTGCTGTGTGGCAATGCGAGCGCACCCGCGTCTCCTTGAGTGGCACCGCCATGGCACATGGGGTGCACACTCGTGTGGCTCATACACTGGCTTGCGCCGTCAGCGGTCATGACCTCACAACTGCACACCGCCTGCTTGTTCACACGGTGCGCGGGGTGCGCGTGCATGCACCGTGGGTTGCTCTTGCGCTGACATTCGGCGCTCACCGCTCGCGTGTTACAACTCGAGCTGACCGGCTCGCAGGCACCTTCACACCGGCGGTCGCGGAACCGCCCCACGTTCGCTGAACAGAGCAGGTACACCTGACCACACCGATGTCGTGAACGCAGAGGTGAGCCTTAACATCGCGCCCGCGACGCGGCACTTGATCTACGGACGACGAGACGTTCTTCTCCGCCTGCACGATGTTCGGTGGTCCTGCTCTCATGAGAGGTCTGTTAGTCAAGGACGTCAACGAAGGCAACACCGGCTCGTAACCCAGGTTTGTCTTCCTCAAATGCGCCTTAGAGGGCGAGTTCACGTTGTGCCAAACAGGCCCATGATCGCTGGTCCGAAGCACTCCAGCGCGTCGGCCCCAAACCGCAGGATCAACGCAACACGCTCAGGATCGAACCAGCCGTCCCATGAGTTCTGAACACACCATGCGCGACGACAACCGCACAGCACAGCATGAGTCAGTGGACTTCCTTACTACCTCGAAGACCCGGCGAACAGAGTCCTCCGACTCCAGCAACCGGCCAAAAGCACATATGAAACTCCTATCACTCAGCTCCCTATGGCAGTAACGGGCCGAACTAGAGTGACGACTATCCAGGCAACGACTCAGCCCTCTGACGTCTAACATCAACTCCAACTGATGCTTTCAGAGCACTAGCTTGACTGCATGATCAATCGCCGACCGGCGACGCCAGAGTCGATCGACCACGAGAAATCTTGCTCAGTGGACCACTAACGATAAAGCTCACCGAAAGGCCAAAAATGGCAGGCCACTACCCACGGCCAGACGAACCCCTGGCCAACAAACAAGGAAACCTGAATCAGGCGTTCCGCACAGTCTCTGACTTACAACAGCACCTTCATGGCGACGCCAGTAATGTCGTCGATAGCGCAGCCAAGTGGATCAAAGATTACATTAGCAAAGAAATCCCCGGCAAGGAACATCTTGGACCTATTTGCCCTTGGGCCTCGACTGCGACCAGGCTCGACACGATACACTTAAGGCTGCACAACGAAGGAGACGATCCTTCAACGATTGCAAAATCAACGGAAGACGCCATAAATGCGTTTGATCTATTACTGCCACAATCAGGGCCCGGGAGACTGCACCATATAACCGGAATACTTTTCTTGCTCGCGACAAGGCGGATATACGCTCAACTTGAACAACAACAAGAAACATTCAAAACACTAGCCCTAAAGAAAGGTCTAATGCTTGGACTTTTCCACCAAGAGAGAACTCGTCGATCTCTCACGCACAGCGGAGAATTAACACTCAGAAGCCCTGTTCCCATGATTCTCGTGCGAAACCTCTTGCCGCAGGACCGACGAATCTTTGCAAGCCTCGAATTATCGCCAGAGACTCGGGAATTTCGATTAGAAGAGTTTGACAAATGGCTGACCAGAAGAAGATCCTGAGGACCCTCTACTGCCAGCTCTAGCCCGTCATGGCGACGAGTCGGTCAGTCGATCCTGCAGTCTGGCATGACGGAACTGGTACATCGGTCCAGAAATACGAAGTATACCCAGCCTGTGCGCATGTTGGAACATCGACATCGAATCGCCCGGTAGTCGCCCCTGGAACGCGAGCCACCTCGACGCAACCCAAAACATTCCCCACGCCGAAAAGAGCGTCACCCAGACAGTCGCGCCCACCAGAATCGTCAACGCCCACAAAGCAAAGAACACAGGCCAACTGAATACCAGCCACATAGAGACGCCGAAGAGCGGATAGAAGCAGAAGGATCCCACACCCCAAAACATGGTGGCGCCAGCTGCCCCCAGGGAAATACCTTGCGAAATTGCTTTAACCTTATCTAAGGCTAGAACCCTCGTTGGACTTGCTGCTGCATTCAGGTCGACAGGCTCATTCAAGCCTAACACGAACACTACGGCACCTAGCATGCCGACTGCAATTACTCCGGATCCAACGGGACCGACAATAAAAGCTTCCGGTCGCCCGGTCAATTGATATGACATAACCCCCAGGGCAATCCCGCCTAGTTCAAACGCGCCGATCCAACTCATTACCACTAACTTTCCCCGGAGGGCTTCGACTCCCACGCGGTAAATCTCGACGAGAGATCTTCGGCGTAAGCTAGGCTTAATCAGAGCAGGGCGAACATGAAAGCCATGCGCAGTAAGAAGTCCAACTCCGATTGCTGCAGACAAAGAGAAGATTCCTCCTGATATTAAGATGAGTCGTGGAGCCTCCTGCCATGGCCAGGTAGGAAGAAGGGCATCCACCACGGCCAGCGCAAATATCGGCAAGCCTAGCGTCAAGCCTATAACAAGTCCAAATATCGGCTTGCCAATCGCCCTATACAGCTCCCACCACGCGATGTTGTAGGTACCTAAACTCGATAGATGCTTCGCCAAATAGGTAAAGTAGTGCGAGTTTGATGGCAATGTCTGTCGGTGGTCGTTTCCGCCGGCAAAGGAAGCCGTGCTGATCACCGCCGGAATGTACAGATCAAGTAGCGACTCCTCGATGGCTCGCACGCACTCAGTCACCGACCTATATTTAGGCGGCTGCTGCAACAGCTCGCCCGGATTCCGATCACTCTCGCTGTATACAACTCTCATCAGGCTCAGCATCAACGGAGAAGACAGCACTATCTTAAGTGCCTCTACTATCATAGGAGGCGAAACCTGTCGTAGCTCTGTATTCAAATCCGTCCACTTAGACTGTGATTCAGCCTCGCTTCTGCTTGTCAACTTGAGGTACCTAATAGATTCGTCAAGTTTCAACGCGTCCACGCGAAGCACCGCAGCACCAGTAATCACATCTCCGCGGGCGATGACGTCAAGGTACTCCTTGTATCGACAGGTCACAAAGATTCTCTGCGCCGGACGAAGATAGGCATTAATGGCGCGTACCGCGTCGATTCGGGCGCTCTCGGCAACCTCGTCCATGCCGTCGAGAACCGGAACTATTTGACCGGTCCGCAATAGCCTGGCTGCCAAACTTTCACCCTGAGGAGAAGTCAGATTCAGGTGCGCATAATTTCTACGTAATTCCGATTCCATCCACCTTCTCAAAGAACACTCGGCTGGATCCCAAGTGGCCATATGGAACAGAACAGGTACACCGCCCCCGCTAGCATCCTTCGGTCTTTTCTCCAGCAGTGCTAACGTCAGTCTCATTGCTAAAACGGTTTTGCCTGACCCGCTGGCCCCTATCAAGACAGCACGGCCAGTCGACACACGCTCAAATACCTCGCTGATGGTTGCGAGATCGCCATTGAGGGCCGCTGGTCGGCGTTTGTTTCGATCAAGGAAGACGACTTGCGAATGGTCACCTAGCTCGCGTGCGGCTGCAGAGACACGTACATTCAGCGGGTGTGGATCATGCAATCTGCGAGATGCTTCTTCATCTTCCCACTGGAACTTGACCTGTTCAGCGAGCCGATCGAGAGCTTCACTCACGACGTCTGCAGGCCATATCGTCGCACTCCGCGAAGCATCTCGAATAGAAAACGGTTTTAATGCCAATATACCAGCAACAACACTCACAGCGGCAACCGGAAGGGCGATGATATTGGCGATCTCGGCACCTCTTGTGCTGATTTGAAGCAACCACCAGGTGCATCCAATCGCGGCTAACCCGCCGACGACAGCGACCACTCTTCCGATCGACCACTTCCGCATCCGAAGATGCTACTTGCATAGTTCCGACACGAAGTAACAAATCAGCCACTTCTTGGCAATGATTTGTCGATAATTACACTTGGTCTGGAATTTCCGTCTGCCAGTGAGTGTGCCCGGACACTTCATAGCGAGGTGACGACACCAGATATTTTCACCTTCTGACGGGCAAGATGCGCACAAGGATGCCATTAAAAACTGCGTTTCCAGAAGGCCTATCAAAATCACCTGGACCCGCCGATGTCAATCGGTTGTAGCCAGCGCCGCCCGCCTCTCTCGCCTGTTCCCACAATCCGCCGTGTCCCCAACCGTGGGTCAATCCGACAGCACCCTGTATTATCTCATCAGTCACGTCGAGTTGGACAACTATTTCACCCCAGTCTGATACCAACCGCACGTCTTCACTCGACCTAACGCCAAGGGCGCTCGCGTCTATCGGGTTAATCCTCGCCGCACACGTTCTGGTGCGCGATACCAATGATGGGATGTTGTGGAGCCAACTGTTGTGTGAGCGCGCTTGCCTGATACTAAATAGACGAAGCCGTTCGTCGTCAATCGATTCGGAATTTGTGGCCATTCGACCAATTTCAGCGAGGATCTCTTTCTGGTGCAGGCGTATTCTGCCGTCACCTGTCTGGATCTTGCGGTGAAGCACGCCGACTGGACACTCGTCAGCCAGCTTCACTCCACCACCGTGCTCTTGCAGCATTCCTCTATTGAGTCCCCCCTTCCGCAGTCCGAAACGGTCACCGAAACTTCCTATTCGGAGGATCATGTTAAGGATCGCAGAAGGAGATGGTCTAAACCCAATCCTTCCCAGCAGTTGCGCTCCAGGAAGAAGCGAAGGATTGATTCCGATTCTCCGTGATATTTGGTCGAGGATCCACCAGTCGTCGCGCACATCCGTAGGCGGATTTATCACGGGTTTCGCCCACTGCGCATGAGGCACAGTTGCTTGCTGTTGAGTGAAGATGGGCATTTGCTCGCGCTCGGGCCACAGCGATGGAGGGAGAATCCAGTGTGCATGCTGTGTGGTTTCGGTGATATACGGATCTATACAAACCAGCAACTCCAGCTCTTTGAGAGCAGCCTCGAACTCAGCTGAGCCCGGCGCCGACGTAACTGGATTCGCGGAGCACATGATGAGGCCGCGTAGCTGACCCCTTCCTGGGGTGGATATTTCTCTCGGCATGCACACCATTGGTGCCGTACCCATCAATTCCTGTACGCCGTCAACACGAGTTCGCCATCGCCCACGTCCAGATAGACCTCGAATGCGTGCACCTTTCGCAATATTGAAAACGGGCACACCGAAGATCATGCCTCCGCGCCGGTCTAAATTCCCGGTAAGAATAGATAGTACATCGATAAGATACTTGGTCAGTGTCGAGTGCCGACCAAGCGAGGCACCACATCGGCCGTATACGCTAGCGCGCGGAGACGCCGCATAATTCCTCGCAAGCAGAGTTATGCTGCTACCGTGAATACCTGTTTCAGATTCTACGCGTTTGAGGTTAAACCCGTTTAGCGATGCGCGCAGGCTGTCAAATCCCGTTGTGCTTTGTTGCACAAATTTGGCGTCATAGAGTTGTTCGTCGATAATGATCTTTGCGATTCCTCCCAATAGCCATGCATCCGCCCCTGGCCGGATTGCTATATGCTCGAAGAGCTTCGCAGTTTCAGTTCTCCGTGGATCAATAACCACCACGCGACCACCTCGCTTCGGTATTTCCCGCAACACCTCAGCGATTCTCCCGGTTGTGACCATGCTTCCACGCGAAACCATGGGATTCGCTCCAATGATCAAGGCAAAGTCTGTATTCGCGAAATCCGGTAGTAGGTTTACAGTCGGATCACCGTATAGCATGTGAGCGGCGGCCCAATAGTTATTGATATCAAGAGAAGACGACGAGTACGCGTGCTTCGTTTTTAATGCTGCAGCCATTCCTATCGTCGTAATGTATCCCGAGAAGTTCCATGCCATCGGGTTTCCCCATGCGAGACCAGTGGCCTCATAACCGTCCTTCCTTACGATCCCTCGAAGAGTTTTAGATATTTCCTTGAGTGCAACCTCCCACTCGACCTCCTCGAAAGTTCCATCCTCGCGACGACGCAGTGGGTGAACCACTCTGTCACGATCGTAAACCACTTCGTCGAAGTTCAAACCTTTTGCGCAGGCGTATCCGCCTGAGCCTGGATGGTCAGCGTCTGGCTCTATTTTTGCGAGCTTCCCGTCGACCACGGTTGCAATAAGTCCACAGGAAGCTTCACATATTCCACAGATTGTACGCTTCTTGGTCACATTCGAAGCTTCACTCAATTTGTCCTCTTGATTCTTGATATCACTATTGAACGGCGATGCCAAATCGCCACGCGGACTTGATCCCACTCCATCGTCCTCCTAAGCTGAACTCTAGCCCTCAACCGTCTGCTGCTGATGGCTTGCGCCCGCCCACCGTTTGGTTCTACCGATGCGCGGTGGTTCGGTTCAGGCGGACCTGCGAACACCTCGCGCAACGATTCTCCTCGGCAGGCCGCAGCCCAGGGCAAGGAGACTCAGGCATCATCTGCTGGCGTATGGCTGCGGTAACTCGGTCGTAGCAAGCGCCGATGACGAAGGCATGCGCGCAACAGACGACGCCGGCGCCGTGCTCAACGCGGAGTTCGAGATCGAGGCGGACGGCGACCACCTCGCGTTGGTCATGAAGAGTGCGGGCGGCAAGGTCAACGGAAGGCCGCACGGCCGCAACCACCAGTACAACCTCGCCCTGGAGCTGCTGCTCCACCGCCTTCGCGAACACGGCGCGGTACTGGACAGCGGGGTCGTGGACTCCACCCCGGTCAAGCATCTGCCCGAGACGGAACGCACGATCGTCGAGTCGCCGGTCGTTCTGGCGACGACGCCCGACATCGAGGCGCTGCGCAAGAAGCTGGGCCGCGCACAGGGAAAGATCGGTAAAAACCCGGACGGCAACGCCACCAAGCAGATCCGACTCAGGCTGCGGGTGCCTGGATACGCCGCCGACGATACCGACCGTCTGGCCGCGGACCTGGCACAACCGGCGAACCGCGGCAAGGCACCGGACGCGTTGGCTCTGCTGCGCTTGCTCATAGGAGATCCCATCGAGACGGTGACCGGCAGCGTGAACACCATCGTCGAGGTCAACCAGAAACAGGTACGGGTGACCACCGACCGGTCACCACAGGGGCAATGGGTCGATGTTCGCGATGTCGAGGCCGGCCTGGAGAAGCTGCACGCGCAGGGATCGGTACTCGTGAGCGTCGACGAGCTCGGGCACCGTTCCTCGTTCGTCGGAGCTGTACTCGCGACCATTCCGGGCACAGTTGTCTCTCGCCGGCCAGCCATGGTCACGTTGCACGACCAGAAGTTCCCGGTGTGCATCCGGCGGTTCCCCGTGCTCGACGGCAGCGCGCAGGTCACGACCCGCAAGGAGCAGAGGGAACTGCGCAGGGTGCTGCTCGGCGGCCGAACCGCCGCACCCTGCGACCTGTGCGGACACGACTACCCAGGGGACTTCCTCGTCGCGGCGCACATCAAGAAGCGATCGTTGTGCACCGACGACGAGCGCAACGACCTGACCAACGTGGCGATGCTGGCATGCACGTTCGGTTGCGACAGCCTGTTCGAATCCGGCCACATCACCGTGGACGACACCGGTCGCGTTCTCTCGTGGTTCGAGGACGGACTCCGCGGCCGGCTGCGCGATCACCTGAACCAGCTGCACGGACGTCCCTGCGGAGCACACCGCACCAGCTCGCAGCACTACTTCACATGGCACCGCGCCAACGTCTACCGCGGATAACGACAAGCACCTCCGCTCTGGAGCACTCGTCGCTATGTTGCCTTGCGTGACCAATGAGCTGCCGAGTGGGACCCAGACGAGCATCACAACTTCGTTCGATCAGGTGAAGGCCAAGTTCGTTGTAACGGAGACGATGGACAGTGAGTACCGACGCTGGCAGGGGGATCCTGAACGGCGCCATGTGGTGAACCTCGTTCGCGAGCACACGACGTGTGTGCTGTACCAGCTAACTCCACAGGACGTCCAGGAGGTGTGCTCGGCAACCGAGCACCCACTAGGCGACATCAAGAAAGCCGCGATCAAGTCGGTCAAAAAGGCGCGGGACTGGTATCCAAGTTTCGCCTTCACTCATCTTTTTCATCATCTCATGGAGACAAGAGGTCACTTACCCTACTGGCAAGATTTCTACCAGTTCCTTTTCAAGGAGGAGGAAGGGTATCAGCTGTTCGGAAAGGAGGTTGCAAACCGGAAGAAGGTAATCGAAAGGAGTGGAGTCAGTCCGCGGATCGCCGGAGAATCCTTGAAATGGCGCATTGGACTCTCCTACTATAGTTTCTTGCGCGAGGTCTACTCCGTGATTGCACTGCGCTCACGGGGCGTGGACCTGCGGGTACACCCGCTCGCCGATGCTCTTTTCAGGACGGACGCCTGGATGGGGGACATAATAATCAGCCTCTGGGTATCGAACGAGCTTTTCCGAAGCAAGGGGGCAGGCCGAAAAAAGAGAGTCCAGGATCTCCTACGTGGCGCAAGTCCCGGGTTTCACTACCTTGACATCACGCTTGACCGAGCCACCGAGTTCGGCGAAGTACATCTGCCATCCACGAAGGCGATTGACGAGGCCGCCACCACAATCATGGCCTCTGAGCGCCGCCACGGAGATGTTGATTAGTAAGGTGGAGCACATACGACCGGAACTGACGAACGCGACTGACAAGGTACAGCAGTACTGGCAAGAAGGAACTGCGTTGAGCGCCCAGGTTCCCAACCGGGTCGTCGAGAGTGCGGAAGATGTCCAGGGCGTGGATGGCGTGCTCCAGCGCCTGCAGGGGGCGTGTAAGGGCCGGAGCTACTGCAGGTTCGCACTCGTTGATCAGCCGCCGAGGACTCGCCGGCAACTTGCGGGTCCATGTCCCGGCTCTGCGATCGGGTGGCGGTGGCGTGCGGTGCCGTACATGGTGTGGTCGACGGCGGTTGTAGCGGACCCCGCCACGCAGGACGCAAGTGCGCCAACGACCCTTCAGCAAGCGTCAGCCGTCCCGGCAGCGCGACCGCTCTCATCTACCCGACCCGAGGCGTGTCTCCCTGCGCCAGGACATGTGTGGTTCAGGCTGTCCCGCGTCCCGCCGTCACATGTCTGCAGGTAGAGGCGCCCAGTTCCACGACATGAGGCCGGTCCCGCGTGACCGCCGCGGGACGGGCCTCATGTGCCGGACGGGCCAGGTGGGCTACCCAGGGCCAGGTAGGGCTACGTGGGTGAATAGTGTGCGACTTCGCCCTCGGACACGAAAATGTCGCAAATTTGCGACAACTGCGTGGCAGGTGCTCAAGTCCACTTGAGCACCTGTTTTGCGTTTCGGCGCCACATGCAGGTGGCGTTCGATGACCCTTTCCTACATCCGCCCCATCGTTCCCCGCAGCGGCCCAGGAAATACGACGGGCGTCTCCACTCGCGCTGCCGGTCAGCCGCTCCCGCTTATCGCTGTCCCTGCATCACGGCCGCTCCGGCAGACGAACGTCGTGTATCGCATGGCCGCCGTAGATCAACGCGGCCGAGTCGCGGACCGCCACATCACCGTCGCGCTGGACTGGGACGCGGGCACCCGCCTGAGCATCCGCGAACACGACGGCCTCTTGGTCGTGGCCGCCGACTCTCACGGCGTCTTCAAGCTCACCAAAGAGGGCTATCTCCGGATCCCTGCCGACGCCCGCCGTGTCGCTGGCTTGAGTTCCGGGGACCGGGTCCTCCTGACGGCTCATATCGACCGTCAGACGATCACGGTGTTCTCACCTGTCGCACTGGACGAGCTGCTTCTCGCCGTTCTGCCAGGCGGTGAGGAGGTATGACCGGCGCGCCGACCCAAGCCGAGCTCGATGCCGCGCGTCTGGTTCTGGACCGGATGGGCGTGACCGCCGAGGACCTGCTCAACTCGGTCAAGCCGCCGGCTCCCACGTTCGGCGAGTACATCCCGGTCGTGGCCGCAGCTGTCAGCGACGGCACCCGCCGCGCCTACAGCCCGTACTGGAACCGCGTGCTGGACCAGTGGGCAGACATCTCGCTGAGCGACCGAACCCCGACCGACATCCACCGGCTCGTCCAGCACATCAAGGCCAACCTGACCGTCCGCCGCAACACCCGCAACGGCAACTCCGCCGCCGAACACCTCATCGCAGCCCTGCGCTGCCTCTACCGGCACGCCGTCAGCGACGAGCTCATCGACGAACGCTCCAACCCCGCCGCCAAGGTTCCGAAGCCCCGGCGCCAGCCCAGCAATCGACGGGCGTTGTCCGGCAAGCAGATGGACCAGCTCAACGATGTCGTCGCGACAACCGGCAACGATCCCCAACTCGACTCGCTGATCGTCCGGTTTCACACCGAGACCGCGGCCCGCCGGGGCGGAGCGTTGGCACTGCGTCCCAGGGACCTCGACGAGGAGCAGTGTCTCGTCTACCTCCGGGAGAAGGGCGAGACCTCACGCTGGCAGCCTGTCTCGCCGACGCTGATGTGGCACCTGCTCCAGCACGTCGAACATCGCGGCGCACCCATGAATGGACGCCTCCTCCGCTACGCGGACGGCCGACAGATCACCTACCACCGCTACGACCACCTCTGGAGCCGCGTCGGCGAGAACCTGCCCTGGGCCGCGAAGCAGGGCGTCAGCACACACTGGATCCGCTACACCACGCTCACGTGGGTCGAGCGCCAATTCGGCTACGGCGTCGCCCGCGCTTTCGCAGGGCATAACGACACCAACACCGACGCGGGCAGCACCACGACCTACATCCGCGCCACCCTTGAAGAAGTCGCCGCAGCACTCGCCGCACTCACTGACGAACACCACCCGCTGACTACGTAGCTCGTCCAGATCGGTCGAGGGCTGCCCGCTCAACGCAGGACGAGCGGGCAGCCCTCGACTCACGAAGTGTGGTTGCCGGGCAGAGGCCCCGCATGTCCCGAGGAATCGACGGCGGACAGGTTTTCTCCGAGTTGGAGCATCACGGCTTTCGACTGGTCCGCGTCCAGGCTGGCGCTGTCGAGCGAGCGAACAACCTCCTCGTAGCCGTCGACCGCAGCCTTGTCTTCTTCGATGAGCGTGGAGTTCTCGTGCTCTAGGAAGACCAGCGGCTCGTACGTTTTGAAGGTCAGGCGCGTGAAGGCCCCGCTCATGCCCGCGTGGGCACCGATCGCGGTCGGCACGATCCTGATCTTGACGTTGGAGCGGACTGTCATCAGCAGTAGGTGGTGGACTTGCCCGACGTGGGCGTCATGGCCTCCGACCGGTAGGTGCAGCGCCTGCTCGTGGATGTAGAACGTGCACTGCAGCCCACGGCCCGAGAGAAGCTCCTGCAACTGCTGTCCCGCCTTCACCCGCTGATCGATCTCCTCGGCCGGCACATTCGCAGAAGCCGAGATCGCCGCACGCATGTAGTCGACCGACTGCAGGAACACCGGAAGCCCATGCGGGTGCCACGTGGTCAAGGTCTTGGCCGCCGCAACCTGCTCGACGAGCGTGCGAAGCCGCACAGGCACGCACGACCCGTGCCTCTGCCACCAGCCCCTGGTCTCCTCCGCCGCGTGGAAGAGCTCCAACAGGTGGTCACGTTCCTCCGGCGGCGTGCGGCAGACACCCAGCAGCAGCGCTAGCTCGATCTCGGTGCATCCCCCTTTGCCGTTCACGAAGTCCGAGACCTTGGCCTCGTTCCAGTCGAGAACTTCGGCGATCCTCCGCGCCGTCATGCCAGAGGCGTTGATGGCCGCGCGGAGACCGTCGCCGAACTCGCGGCCGTGAGCGTGGAGAACCTCTTCGGCATGGGAAATTCCTTGCTGTAGCTGGGATCTGTTGTGCCAGGCACAATCAGCCAACTGCCCCAGCCCAGCGCAGACCAGCTCATCAATCGCGCAGCAACCCAGCACAAATCCCGCAACTACTACGTCTCACCTGCAGAAATGCCGCGGGCATGCAGGGGTAGCCCGATCAGGTGTTTGCGCCATCGCCAGGACGCTCACACCAGCGTCTCTGCATGAGCCGCAAGCGCTGAGGCGAGGTCCGGATGATCACCCTTGTCGATCCGGCGAAAGAGCCTGGCCACCACATAGAGCTGAGCAAGTCGCCCTGGCTCGGACTCGAGCACATCGCCGAAGACGGACCGAACCCGCTCGACCATCTCCGGCACCAGAAGGCTGTAACAGAGCAAGGTCGCGGCGTCCGTGCCCACTGGCCCGCGTCCCCACCATTCCCAGTCGAGCAGGCCGAAGCCAGGTCCCATGAGGTTGGCCCAATGCAGGTCGCCGTGCACGGTTTCCCACTGGGAGACAACAGGTTTCATGGCGTCCCCGAACCGCTGCCGGATTCGGCTGCTGACCAGCTCCTGGTCCGCCTTGACCCGATCCGTCGGTGTCGAGGCGACGGTGTCGATCGTGCGACGAAGTTCAGCCCACCATGCGTCGGACAGATCGATCGGCTCGCGCAGTGCGTCGGTGTGGGAGCACGGCGAGCCTGGCAACAAGGTCAGCACCTCTGCGCGCTGTTGCCGGTGCTCCTCCCACTCGTAGACGTCCAGCACGCGCGGTTTGGCCAGGCCGGTGAACACGTTGGCGTCGAAGTTGCCGGTCCAGAAGGCTCCGTCAATCCACTGCTTGTTCTCCGACACCACCCGCAACCAGAACTGCTCCTCGCCACGGACGGCAAGTGCGCTGACCGAGCGGTCCATCCAACCGAGCCGAGGCTCGCCGGCGAGAGCGAGTCCGAAGTGCGCTGCGGCCCGCTGAAGGTTCTCACGCATCCATTCACGAAACTGGGCGTCAGCGTCGGTGAGGTCCTCGGGCACCGCTACTCCTCGGTGACGTAGCGCAAGTAGGCCTCGGGCGTGGCCATGTACCGGCGCCAGTGGTCAACCAGCGCGAGGTCCTCCCACTTCGACCGCTGGAAGCCGTGCTCCCCCACCTCGATGATGTCGGCGTCCGGTGTGGACGCCAGGATCGGCGAGTGGGTCGCGCAGATGATCTGCGCACCCGACTTGCCCAGTTCGTGCATGAGGTGCATCAAGCGCAGGCAGGACTGGAACGACAGCGCGGCCTCGGGCTCGTCCATCAGGTAGAAGCCGGGTTCGCGGAACATCGCTGCGAACACGGTGAGGAAGCCTTCGCCGTGGCTCATCTCGCTTGTGTCTTCGTCCCAGTACCCGTTCATGCCGCTGACCGCGTTCATGAACCCGAACGCGGTCTCCGCACGGAGGAAGTAGCCCTTGCGCTTGGTCCGCGGACCGATGCGGTGCCGGGCACCCAGGGCGGTGGTGTCGAACTGCACCATCTCACCGAGCTCGGACTTCGGCCTGTCGTTGACGTACTTCCGCCCCGCCCGCCCGCCCTGCGCGTCCAGCCCCCACGCCTCAGCGAAGGCCTCAACCAACGTGGATTTGCCAGAGCCGTTCTCGCCGACCAGGAAGGTCACCGGCCGCTCGAAGGTCATCCCTTCGTCTGCCAGCTGGGCGACGCACGGAACATCGAGCGGCCACGGCCTCCGGGAGCCACGAGGCAGCAGCTCTTTGGGGATGTACGCACGGCGGGCGAGCATAGGTGGAAGTTCCTTCGATCAGTCGTAGTCCGGAGCGCAGGCTCCCGTAGGCGTGCAGTTGCCGGCAGGCCGACACGCCGGGCTGCAGCTGGGCCCGCACTGCGGATCACACATGTTGGGCACACACGGGTTCAGAGCTCGCCGGGCGAAATCCGTCGCGAGCAATGATGCGGTCTCCGTCATCCTCGATCCCGTCAGGATGTCGGCGAGCGACTCCTCCCGCACATTGCCTACCGGCAACCACCGGGAGAACACGCACGGCCACACCGACCCGTCCGGTGCGATCGCGACCCTACCGTCACCGCACTGGCCACACAGTTCACCCAGGTCAGGCGACCTGTCACGCACGCCACGGCCGACCTGCCGCAGACGATCGATCCGCACCTCGCCTTCGACGCCGAGACCTCTCAACTGGGCCACTGCCCCGTCGACACGCTGCCCCTCGTCGACGTCGATCACGCCCACCCGCACCGGAATCGATCGCCGAACGGCTTCGACGAGGTTCGACCTCGTTCGCTCGTAGCTACGCGCACCTCGTGTGATCCGCTCGTGCTCCTTGGCGTCATCCGAGTAGTAGCTGGTGGCGAGCTGGACGCCCGGCCGTGAGAAGACCTCCCACAGCTCTGGACGGATATGCACCAGGTTCGTGAACACTTCGACCCTCAGCCCGCGGTCAAGAGCGTGGTGGACGAGTCCAGGCAGTGCGCGGTGCAGTGTCGGCTCGCCTCCGATGAACTGGACCATGCGCGTTCCGAGGCCGGCGAGCTGATCGATCGACCTACCCCAGTCCTCGGCAGTCATCGCGCCATGCGAACCAGCCGGGCCAGAGTCGGCATAGCAGTGGTCACACTGCAGCTGACACTTCCCAGTCACCTCAAGCCATGCGAACCTCACCTGCGCTTGCAGGTCGAGTTGAGCCCCCACGTGTTGTTTCCCCTCGCTTCTCGCGCTCCGCCGTACTACCTGCGTAGTTCTTGGAGGCGCTCCAAGCCAGAGGACGTCGCTGTGCCGATCAGGTAGTCACTGGTCAGACGCAGGGCGCCGAGCTGCCCGCGAGGCGAGAGCCGGAATGGCAGCGATCTTCGCTGGATCCAGCTCTGACCACAGAATCCCCGCCGGCCGTCGAGGCGGCCCGCACTCGATGACCTGAGTCGGGGTCACGATCAGATCGACGGAGAAGTCGTGGCTGGTCTCCGGGAGATCGCCATCGACCACCTGGAGGTCGTGGACGGTTGTGACGATCGTCGTCGCCTCACTGATCAGCCCTGCCTCCTGAAGCAGGGCGACCTCGATGTCGGCGTATCCCGCGCCCTTGCCCAGCCTGACGCCTCGGCGATTCACCGCCACCGTTCCGCACACGAGCAGGTCGATCTTGGGTATGTCGTCCGTGTCGACGGTCCTCGCGAACAACGCAGCCTTCTTCGGCACCGCAGCTTCCTCAGGCGAGACAGGCAGCTTCGCAGGATCGAGCTCGTAGAACGGCTTCGCCGCTGCGATCTTGGGCACCGCAACGTAAAGCAGCTTGCCCTGCTGAAGACCTAGCACTCTGACCGGCGCCTGCGGCTTGTCCGGTACCACCTTCACCACGTGTGCCTGCTTCCAGACCGACAGCTCCGCGAGCCTTTGAGCTGCCAGCTCGGCACCCACGAAGTTCGGGATCGAGCCGTGCACGTCAGGTTGAGCGGCGCGGTGTTCGGTGAGCAAGTCCCAGACGCGGTGGCGGATCTCGTTCTTAGCCTCGTCCGGATTCGCCACAGGCAAACCTTTCTACGACGCCGCCATCATCGTGAACAGGCGGTCATACACCTGACCTACCACAGGTTCCTTCCGCCAGGGCCGGAGTTTCCGTGCCACGCCGAAGATCACCTTGAGGCCACCGTTGCCCCATGTGCTCTCGACGCAGTCGATCGCAATGTGCAAGGCCGCCGCGGCGTGATCGAGTTCGCGCTGTTGGATGTGCGCCAAGCTCAAGTTCGCCAGCACGATGCTGCGCGACTTCGAGCGGGATGGCGCTTGGGAAGCAATCCGTTCCAGCGTCGACTGAGCCCTGGAAGCGTCGTTCAAACGCAAGTAGCAGGATCCCGCCAGGCGGTCGTACTGCGTCTCGGAGAACATCTCCACGACTGGCTCGTCGGCCGAGATCCGTCCAAAGTGGTCTTGCGCTCGGTCCAGCGAACGCTCACACGCATCGCGTTCTCCGACCATCGCCTGCGCTTCAGCGGCATGCAGTTCTGCCAGCCCCGTCAACACATCGCTGTGCCCCCGAGCCACGTCGGCCGCACGTTCGGTCAGAACGAGGCCCTCGACTGGGTCCTCGGTGCCGTACAGCTCAACGTATGACGTTCGCAGGAGCGCGACAGCTTTCAGCACCGGATCGTTGATCTTGCGGGCTGCTTCTGCCGCGGTCGTGAAGTGCTTCTTCGCGGCGTCGTGATCGCGACGCTGAGACGCGTCCCAGACGAACTGCCCCATCAAGGTGGACGCTTCTGCCTCAGCCGCCAGAAGGTCCCGTTTCACTCGGTACTCGCGGGCATGGTCGCGAAGCAATCGGGTCTGCCCGAGCGCCTGTCCCGCCTCGGCAAGCAACCCGGTCGATCGCTCGCCGTCATAGAGGACGCTCAACAGGGCGACGCGCTGACGAAGTTCCGCCACCGTGACGAGGTCGACCTTTGACGGGTTCGCGAGCGCGCGTTCCAGACGATCAGCGTCATCGGGCCCTGGTGCCGGCGACTCAGCATGCGGGTTCAGGATGTCGATCAGTTCCTGAACGGACACCACCAGCACCTTCGCGAGGCGCGGCTGGAGCCAGGCCTCCGGGGCGGACTTGCCCTGCTCCCAGCGACCGACGGTTCCGGGAGTGACTCGCATGAGCTCGGCCAGGCTCTCCTGTGAATACCCCATAGCCTTGCGGCGGGCGGCTAGCCCTTTCCTCGGCTTCGCCATCGGTCTCCCCTGACGCGAATTCGGCGCATTGTGCCTGCACAGGCTAGCTCGGAACACCTACCGAACAACCGTTCCGCCAAGAGAACTTCATTTCCACCCGGTCGGGTCATCCCGGCGTTTACGCAGGCAGGAGCGCCAGATGACCGATTCCTGCTGGGTCGCGGATGGATACCCGCCCTGGTTCTCCACAGTTATGTCGATTTCCGTGGATCACTGCCGACATCAGGTGCGCTGTTCGCGCAGACGTTCACGGGAAGTGATCGGGCATGGTTCGAAGCTACAAATGGCAGCCACACGACGAGGGCCGCCATGCGATACCACAGGAACTAGGCGTCGACGACGTCGGCCACACCCTCTGCGGTATCGAGGTGACGGCGGGTCCTGACAGGTGGCCCAACGAAGCTCGTTACTGGCCGACGTGCAACGAGTGCGACCTGGCGTGGCGAGAATCCGAAGGCATCCTGCCGTGGCCACGAAAGGGTCGAGACGCTGGGCCCTTGTCTTCGCGTCCCGGAGCGTCCAAGGCATCCGACAACGACGGTCCGATCGACGTGCTTGCGCTCGTCGTCGACACGTTGATCGCTCAGGGCGCCCATCTCCAAACAGCCCGCCAATGAAGATCACCGAACGGGCTTCCAAGGACACACGTCTGTCCTGGAACCGCAAAGGCGGCCTCGTCCTGGTGGCCTTCCTCGACCGAGTGGGCGTCGAGCACAACGTCGCTCGTCTCTCGGAGCTAACCCGCCTCGCGGCGGTTGACCTGCTAAACCAACTGCGCCGGTTCACGAAGGTGCGCGTGCTCGGTCGGCGGACCGACGTGGATGTCTTCCCCGCCGAAGATCACTTCTGGTTGTCGGCGGAACGCGTCGACCGAGCACGCGCGTTGGTTCAACAAGCCGACGACGCCGACCTCCGGGAACTGGCGGCCGAGCGCGGACTCGACATCGACCGTGCGTTGGGAGACTTCTCCACGCAGCAGCCGTATGCGGTCGCGTTGGGCAAAGCACTGCGCGACGCGCGCATCGCGTTCGGACCAAGTCAGGCAGAGGTTGCCGAGAGGGTGTCGACTATCTCGAACACCGAGCTGTCGCAGTTCGAGAACGGGCGCGCAGTACCAACCCTGATCACGCTCGCCGAGCTCGCTCACGTCTACAAGGTCGACGCGGCCGACCTGATCGTCCAAGCTACGTGCCGCTCTAAGCCCGACAAGCAGGTGTTGGCGTTGCGAGTCGCCGAACCGACGTTCCGTGCGGTGCTCACTCACAAGTTCGCCGAACGTCGCCTTCGCGAGCTTGCTCGAACAAGGCCCCAGCGCACAACGATCAGCACCTCTCGGTGACTCGACGCTTGTCGGTCAAACTCGCGGTTGGACCAACGAGCACCTGAGGTCATCGGGCGGACCGGTGAGGTTCGGCCTGGTGGTGACGTAGTAGGCGTTCACGACCCTGTACTCCCCGTCCCAGAAGAACGGATGCACGTCCCACGGAGGAAGGCATGTTGTGCCAGTGCTTCCCCGGCTCCAGTGATACTTGATCAGGATGAAGCCGCCTCCGCAGTGGTAGTAGCGTGCCGTCTGCTGACCTCGTGGCGGATTCAGCTCGGAGAAGCCACAGGGTGGCAGCTCATTGGGTTCGGCTGCGCTGGAAGGTGAGTCGATCAAGCCCAGGGCAACGCTCACGAGCACCATCCCTGCCGCCGTAGCGGTGCGAGCAAGTCGTCCGTTCATGGTTTGGTTCTGCCCTTCTCCTGAAGTGGTTGGTGCACTTCAGTTTTCGGGCGTCCACAGTGGATTCGGAAGACGTCTTCCGTCTGCCCGTGCACAGCAGACGGAAGACGCCCGGCTCACAGCGGATCGAGATACAAGGTGCCTCCGGCGGCGAGCGTCTCGCCGATCAAGCGGTCGTTGGCCTCGTGCATCGCGGTGAGGACCTGTGGTGATGCTGCTGGCGCGTACCTCAGAGCTGCGACGAGGAACACCAGGTCATCGCCGGGCAGGCGAATCAGCGGCGTGGTGATCCTGTCGGTGCGCAACGGGTAGGCGAGAACGAGGCCGAAGTCGCTGTAGAGATCGGCGCCGAGTTCGCGATCAGCGTGGTGAAGCAGATCCTCTGCTGCGGCGCTTGGTACGAGGAGGTTGCACCACGGGTGCGGCGAGTCCCAGAGCCCGACTTCACGCAGGACGGGTTCTCCAGGTGCGAGCCGATCGACGAAGTCCCAGTAGGTCACAGCCTGGGTTTCGGCTTCGCGAAAGGACATGCCGCTGAGATCACCTGATCCGCTGCTCGTTCCGGTGAACGTGACGGCCTCCAGTTCAGCGACATGTTCACCTTCACGGATCTTGAGTTGCCCCTCCACGTAGTCGAACTCTCCAGTGGTCACCAGTTGGCGCTGGTCGGCAACGAGCTGGCCGATGGTGTCGTAGTGGAGTTTGTGCCAGGCAACGGTTTCAGGGGCTTGGACGAGGCGCAGGCTGGCGCGGGTGATCACGCCATTGCGTCCCCTGCCCGCGCGAACTGCATCGAACACGGCGCGGTTCGAACTCGGCGAACACGTCACGACATCGCCGGTAGGGGTGACGACGTCGAGCGAGAGAACGTTGTCGGTCTGGGCGCCGTGATGATGGCTGGCCCCGCCCAGGCCGCCGACGGACAGGGTGCCGCCGACAGTCAGTTCGAGGTAGTCGGTGAGCACTGGCGGCGTCAGCCCGTGCGGCAGGGTCGCGCGCAGCACGTCACTCCATTTCGCGCCCGCGTCGACCACCACCCGGTCTGGTCCCACCTCGCGGACCGCGGAGAGAGCAGTCATGTCGATGACGACTCCGCCGGGCGCCTGAGCTTGGCCGCTGGTGGAGTGACCTTGTCCGCGTGGGACGACGGCGAAGTCGTGCTCGCCGGCGTGCTTGATCACCGCGCTGATGTCGGCCGCGTCGGCAGGCCGCAGAACGGCTGTCGGAAGGTGGTGAACGGTGTCGCCGTAGTCGTGCGCGGCCCACGCGAGCGCGTTCTCATCGATGTCCAGACTTCCGGTGAGCGCGGGCATGGTGCTGAGCGCCTGGTGCACTAGACGTCATCCTTGAGGTTCTCGATCAGCTGTTCCCGCAACCCAGCTGCGGTCGGCTCGGTGTTTCCACTGAGCAGTTCGGCGGCCGCGGACCACGACTTGTGGGCGACGTGGAGGTTGCCGCGGGCGGCGTGCAGGTCGCCGACGCGCCTGTGGATGTGGGCCTGGCTCCAGACGTCGGCGACCTTGTTGAAGGTGCGCAGCGCGTTCTCCAGGTGGTGCAGAGCGACTTCGTATTCGGCACCCGACTCGGCCAGACCCGCCAGCAGGGTCGACGTGCACCCCGAGGACATCAGGTCCTCGGCCTCGTCGAAGATCGTCTGCACCTGCGTGAGCAGAGTCGTGCCCCGGCGGCGTCGCCCGAAGCGGCCAGCACGGATGCCAGGTGCGCGGACGCCACCGCGAACTCCCACTGGTCTTGGGCCTCTGTGCTCAACTGGCGAGCGGCCTCAAGGTGTGTGGTGGCGGCGTCGAGGTCGTTGAGCTGGTAGCAAGCCCGGCCGAGGCCGACGTGGCACGCGGCGACTCCGCTGAGGTCGCCCAGCTCGGTCCTGATCTGCATTGCCTGCCGGTACGGGCCAGCAGACGACGCGGCCTTCAACTCGTCGATGCCCGCGTCGCCGAGTGTCTCCAGCGCCCACGCCTCCGCATCGCGGTGGCCACCCTGCTGCGCCATCTCCAGCGCGTCCCGCAGAGCGGGCACCCACCACGACCAGGCGCGGCGGTGGAACAGCATCTCGTTCACGACCACCGGCAGGTACGCGACCGAGGTGAGGTTCCAGCGAGCGCCGCACCGGACCAGACGAACGAGGAGTTGCAGCTCGTCCTCGAACCACCGGACAGCATCAGCTGGCCGATTGAACGTCAGCGTCGCCATGTCGACCCGAGCGATATCGAGCGGCCTCCTCGGCCGGGACGGCCACAACATCCGGATCGCCGCGGCTCCGGTGTTCAGGTAGAGATCGACCAAACGCGACAGAGCGGCACGTGTTCGAGGATTGCTTCGATGTCGACCCACGACGCCCCCCGTGGTGAGGCGGATCAAGATTCCCCAGAACACCAACCGGTCGGGCACCCGTGGCCGGTGGCAGCCAAGCGGGTGGACTGCCGGAACTCAGGAGTCGCCGCTCACCGACCGATGCTGACGTGGCCGATGGGCCTGCGTTCCGAAGCGACCCACGGTCGCGACCTGATCAGTCGACGGGTTACTGGTTGAAGAACGTCTTCAGTACACGGGCCATGAGTTCGGGGGCGACGACGTGTCCCTGCCCGTCGAGCGTGTGTCGTTCGGTCTGGGGAATGGCAGCAATTATCGCTTTCGCGGCGCGGTCGAAGAAGTCGGTCGGGAGGCCTGCGAACTGGGGCTGGGTGGTCGGACCCTCGGTGGTCACCAGGACCGACTGAGTGATGCGGGCAAGTCGGTTTGTGGGGATCTTGTAGTCATTGAGGACCATGGCGTCCTTGACGAGCGTGTGGGCGAGCGCGACGGACGAGGCCCAGAGCGGGTGCTGTTTGCCAGCCGCAATGTCCGCGTCGGGTCCGCCGGTAAGCCTCATGAACAGTTCCAGGAGCTCCTCGTCCCGGCCGGCTTTGTATGCCTCGTGGGTGTCCGCGATGTACTGGTTGAACCTCGGCCACAGGTCGTCCCCGATCACGTACGGCACATCCCACACCGCGATCTTGTCGATCGCCGAACCTGCCGCTGCTGCCTCCAGCGCGAGGGCGCCGCCAGATGAGGCGCCGTACACGTGAGCTGAGCCGCCGGCTGTCGCAATCAGCGCGTCGAGGTCTTCCACCTCCCGCGCCACGGCGTACGGCGGTGTATTGCCGCTGTCGCCCCGGCCGCGTCGTGCGTAGTTGTAGACCGTGAAATGGTTGGCAAGGAGCCGGGCCAGCGGCGCGTTCTCAGCGCCGTCGTCTAGGGTGCCGCCGACCAGGATTACCGCCGGGCCAGTGCCTTTCCGGTCGTAGGCGATCCTCGTACCGTCGGTAGACGTCACACGAAGTGTCATCTCGTTCACTGCTTCTCTCCATTTCTCGATGCGTGGTCGTCACCGTCGGAGCATGTCGACCAAGGACCACCCGGGGCCCCGTCGCCGTGCCGTGTGTAGCCGATGACGGTGCCGTCGACGGAGGCCACAGATTCACACTCCTAATTTAGTAGCATTCACACCTGTTGTGCAAGTACAATCGGGTGCATGAGCAAGAAGCGGCTGTTCGACGACCCCTGCGGCATCGCGCGAGCGCTGAATGCGGTCGGCGAGCGGTGGGCGTTGCTCGTCGTGCGGGAACTGGTCTTCGGCCCGAAGCGCTACTCCGACCTGCACCGCGGGCTGCCGCAGATGAGCCAGAACGTCCTCGCGCAGCGGTTGCGCGAGCTCGAAGCCGACGGCCTGGTGCGGCGAAGGCGCCTGGGACCGCCTGCGCCCGCCGCCGTGTATGAACTCACGGAGCGCGGGCAGGAACTGGAGCCCGTGCTCCGCGCGCTCGCCCACTGGGGCAGCCGCGCACCGCTGCCCGAGGACGGCGCGGCGGAACTGAGCGTCGACGCGCTGCTGTTCGCCCTGCGCGCCACCTTCGATCCGGCACTGGCGGGTGAGCTGTCGCTGCGCTGCCAGCTGGACGTCGCGGGCGATCGGTTCCGCATCACCGTTGCGGGCGGGCGCCTCGAGTTGGACCGCGGTGAGCACGCCGAACCCGAGGCGTGGCTGACCGTGCCGGAGGCGGCGACATTGCGCGATCTGGTGTTCGCCGGTGCGGCGCTGCACGACGCCGTCGAGCGGGCAGACACCGAGGTGGCGGGCGATACCACGCGGCTCGCCGCACTGCTGCGCTGCTTTCCCGCAGCCGTGCGTTATCCGGCGCCACAGGACCCCGGGCCGACGGATCCCGTGTCGCCGGGCCCCGTTTCACCTAGCCCCGAGTCACCGAACGCCGAACACCCGGATCCCGCCGTCAGCGCAAGAAGTCGTCGGGGGTGAGCGGCAGTCCGCGGACCCCGGACACCGGTGGCGAGGTTACGCCGGCCGACAGTTCAGACTCCGCGGGCCCGCGGAACTCATCGCCGAGACGACGACGCACCACTTGGATAGCGACCCGCAGCTCAACGCCTGGCGCTGGTCCACGACCGAGCATGATCGACTTGTTGCAGTAGCCCATCCCCTAACGGGACGACAGGACCGGGTGGCTACTGGCTCTCCGGCTGGTGAGGTACACCTGTCGCGGCGTCCGGTCGTTGAGGGCTTGGTGCGGTCGCAACGTGTTGTAGGTGTGGCGAAAGCAGTTGATCTCGACGGCCAACGCGTTGCCGTCGCCGATCACCGCCCGATACAGGTGCTCGTACTTCAGCGTGCCGAAGAACCGCTCGACCACGCCGTTGGCCTGTGGGCTCCTCACCCGTGTGCGGATATGGCGGAACAGCGGGTCGTCGCCGGTGAACGCCTCCGCGAACACGGTCCCGCGGAAGCACGGCCCGTTGTCGGTGACCACCGCGACCGGTGCGGGCGCTTCGCCGATGACGAAGTCGTCGGCGTCGATGACGTCCATCCAGCCCCGGTCGGCGCGGAGATCATCGAGGTCGAGGACCCGTTCCGCCTCGACCACCGCACGCCGCAGGCAGGCGAGCGCGTCCTGACCGCGGCTGGTTGGGGTGACGGTGGCGGCCAGACAGTACTTGCTCGCGTAGTCGATAACGGCGCAGATCCGCCAGATCCCGCCGCGGGCGGTCTCGAACTCACTGAAGTCCATCTGCCAGACCCGGTTCCGCTCGGTCGGCGGGTCACGGAACACCCGCTTGCGAAGCCGTGACCAGGATCTGCGGTCGGCGCGGAACCCGGACGGCAGCAGCAGCCCGCGGCGGCGTAACGCCCGTTCCACGGTCGAGGTGGACACTGTGTGGCCGTCGGCGCGCATCATCGCGGCGATCTTGCGGTGTCCCCAGGCGGGCCAGTCCGCGGCGTACTTCGCCGCGGTCGCCTCGACTGTGTCCACCTTCGGCGCGGACCAGGGACCCTTCGACGGGCCGCCAGCGCGGTGACGCGCGAGTCGCCGCCAGTAGGTCCGCTCCGGGATCCCGGCCAGTGCTGCGAACCTCGACACCGACACGTGATGTGTCGCTCTTAGGGCCTCGAGGTCGGCGAAGGGACCGCGTCGATGTACTCCGAGCCCTTCTGCCAGATCCGCAGCTGCACCGTCGCCTCCGCCAGGGCGAGCTTGAGCTCCTTGCACTCGGTGCGGAGCCGCCGCTCGGTCTGCGACTGACCGCCGTCCGGGCCGGGCAGCGACCGGTCCATGCCCGCCTTGCCCGCGTCGACGAACCGGTCCCGCCAGTTCCCCACCGTCGCCGAGGAAACACCATGCCGGCGCGCCGCCTCGGCCAGCGACAACTCGCCCTTCAACACCGCCAAGACGACCTGGATCTGCTCGTCCACCTGCACCTGCCGGGACGGCTTCTGCGATCTGCTCACCCAGACACCCTTCGTGACCGATCAGCCTCGGACCCTGCCACAAAGTCTGACGCACTCCACACGCATCCAATCGAACATATGTACGAACGCGGTGATAGGTTTTCGCGTCATGGATCGGCAGCTTCTCAAACCGTCCCAAATGGACGGCACGCTCACCTACAGGTACGACTCGACCGGACGACCGGTGGCCCTCCTGCCGGCGAGGTGCAAGCTCGGGCGGCACACGCTCGGCCACGCCCGGTTCCGCGCGGTCGTGCGAAACGGTGAGGCTCACATCAGCTGCCTCGCGTGCGCGACCAACGGCGCCGACGACGTCTGGCGGCTGGCGGCCACGGCGCCCGCTCCCGACAGCGCCGAGCTGTCCGAGGAGCGCTACTTCGAACTCGTACTCCACCGCGCAAGCCGAGCGTTGACCACGGTAGGCGGACATGGCGCTTAACAGTCCGTACACCGTTTGGGAGGGCGACGACGTCCACGGCCGGCGGGCTGTGCTCACCAGCGTCGGGGTCCAGTTGGATCGCCTGTTCGCCCGCGTCGCAGGTGCACCTCGACACGTGATCGAGACCGGCCTGGACATGACCGGCGAGGTGCCCGGCAGGCTTCACGGCCGATTCCCGAGTGTCGACGGCGACTGGTTCGGCGTCGTCAACTACGAGATCGGCTACGCCGACGGCCGGCCCGAGAAGGTGTATCTCGTCGACCAACTGGTTCCGTTCCACGTGCTGCGCCTGCGCGACAGAGCCGAGCTGCGCTGACGGGCGAAGCTAGGCCGTTCGGGTTACCTTCAGATTCCTGGTGAGCAGGCAACACGCCAGGATCGGAGGCCGCGGTGGCACACGACTCCGTTCCCGCCTGGATCAACCCCATGCTCGCCAAACCCGACGGCGGCCGCCTGCGCGAGGGGCGGCAATGGGCATACGAGTACAAACTGGACGGCTACCGCGTCGCAATGCGGATCGCGGCCGACGGAACGACAGTGCTGACCAGTCGCAACGGTCTCGACCTCACCGCCGAGTTCACCGAGTTGACCGGCGTGCTCACCGCGGCGCTGCAAGGGCGCGCCGCGGTGCTCGACGGTGAGGTCGTCGTCTACAACGAGGCTGGCCAGATCGACTTCGGCCTGCTGCAGCAACGTCGGGGCCGCTTCCAGAAACACCGCACCGCCAAACGCGCCGACCCCTTCGAGGACGTGCCGGTCCGCTTCCTGGCGTTCGACCTCCTGCAGCTCGACAACCAACTCCTCCTCGACCAGCCGTATGAACAGCGACGGCATCAGCTCGCCGAGCTCCCGATGCCCGATCCGTTCCGGATCACCGTCGTGCCCTCGTTCACCACCGGCGACCTCACCGCAGAGCGCCTAACCCCGCAGCGGCTCCTCGAACGCGTGGCCGCGGAAGGCCACGAAGGACTCGTCGCGAAGCGACTGGATTCCCCCTACCTCCCTGGCAAGCGCCCCGATTTCTAGTGCAAGCACCCGCTCGTACAGACACGCGAGGTCATCGTGTGCGGATGGCGGCCCGGCCAGAGCGGCTTCACCGGCACCGTCGGCGGCCTCCTGCTCGGCGCGCACGATCCAGACACAGGCGAGCTGGTCTACATCGGCGACGTCGGCACAGGCTTCACCCGCCAGGAACGCGACCAGCTGCGCGACCGGCTGCAACCGTTGGAGCGTTCCGGTCATCCCTTCGCGACTACTCCACCGCGCGAGGACGTGGTGCGCGCCCGGTGGGTAGATCCGGTGCTGGTCGGCGAGGTGCGGTTCCGGCAGTTCACCCGCGGCGACGACGGCCGGCTGCGGCACACCGCGTGGCGCGGCCTGCGCGCGGACCGGGAACCCTCCGAGGTGATCGCGCCGCAACCCGGCCGCCCCGGCCCTCAACCCGCAGCTGCGCCACCCGAGATCAGAAACCGCGTGACGGTGAACGCCGGTGGACGCACGCTCATACTGTCCAACTTGGACAAGCCCTTGTATCCGGACGGCACCACCAAGAGCGAGGTCATCGCCTACTACAGCCGCATCGCGCCGATCCTGCTGCCACATCTGCGCGACAGGCCTGTCACGTTCGTACGGTTCCCCAACGGGGTTCACGGACAGAAGTTCTTCCAGAAGAACACCGACGCCAGCGCACCGGACTGGCTGCCGACCGTGCCACTGCGCGGCGGCGGCTCCCGACGCGGAGCCGACGCCGACGAGATCGTTCGCTATCCCCTGCTGGAAGAGCTCGCCGCACTCGTGTGGGCCGCCAACCTCGCCGCGCTCGAACTGCATGTTCCTCAGTGGATTGTTTCGGGCGGCACGCGCGGCCTGCCGAACCGGCTCGTGTTCGACCTCGATCCCGGTCCTGGCACCACGATCGTCGACTGTTGCCGGGTGGCCGAACGGTTGTACGACGTGCTCGTCGCCGACGAGCTCGTTCCGGTCGCCACGACATCAGGCTCCAAGGGCCTCCAGGTCTATGCGGGGATCGAGACGGCGAACGCCAAAAGTCCCTCGGCCTATGCAAAAGCCATCGCGGTGGCGTTCGAACGGGAAACACCACGCCTGGTCACAGCCACGATGGCCAAGGCGCAGCGCGAGGGCAAGGTGTTCATCGACTGGAGCCAGAACAACGCCGCCAAAACCACCATCTCGCCATACTCACTACGCGGTCGTGACGAGCCGACCGTCGCGACACCGATCACCTGGGACGAGGTCCGCGGATGCCGCCGCACGGAACAGCTGACGTTCCACGCCGACGACATGCTCGACCGCGCCACAGAACTCGGAGACCTCTTCTCGCCAGTCGAGCGGGACAGAGCACCCCTTCCCGATTGACGTCGCGCGAACGGGTCGTCGACAACGGTGCGAGGCTGCGGACCGCTGTCGATACGCACAACACGCACCCCACGAGCTGACCGGTGACGAGCGAGCAGCCAAACTGATCGGGTGAGCAGCGCTATGTCCAGCCAATCGGGCACACCGGGTCAGTGGGTGCTGCTGTCCTACCGGATTCCCCGCGAGCCGTCCACACCCCGCATCACGGTGTGGCGCAAACTCAAGCGGCTGGGCGTCGCTCAGCTCGGCGACGGACTGGTCGCGTTGCCCGCGGACGCCCGCACCCGCGAACACCTGGAGTGGATCGCCGAGGAGGTCCTCGAGGCCGACGGTTCCGCCATGGTGTGGCTGGCCCAACCGGCCAGCCTCGACCAGGAGCGTCAGCTCGCCCAGACCATGGCGGACGCCCGCGCCGCCGAATACGCCAACGTTCTCGCCGACGCCGAGCAAGCTGCGGCATCGACGGAGCCGGAGCGGCTTCGGGTCATGCGACGACTGCGTGCCGAACTGCGCCGCATCCACCGCCGCGACTACTTCCCTCCCCCGCAACGACTGGCCGCCGAACGCGCGGTCACCGGCTTGCACCCGGACAACACACAGCAGGAGACCGCATGAAGTGGGCCACCCGCGCCGGCATCCACATCGACCGCGCCGCCTGTGCCTGGCTGATCCGCCGCAGCGTCGACGCCGAGGCGGAGTTCGTGTTCGTCACCGACCCCGCTGAGGTGCCACCGGACGCCACACCGTTCGACATGCGCGGGGTCGACCTCGGCCACCACGGCGGGGACTGCAGCTTCGAGACCATCCTGCGCCGGTACGACATCACCGACCCGGTGCTGTGGCGGATCGCGGAGATCATCCATGAAGCCGACATCGACGACGAACGCTATGACGCGCCTGAAGCTCCCGGCCTCGACGTCGTTCTCCGCGGTCTGTCCATGATCGGCGACGACAAGCACACGCTCACCGTCACCAAGCCGATCTTCGACGGGCTCTACGAGTACTTCAAACGCGCTGGGCTCCTCGGCCGCGAGCCGGCTTAAGTCAGCGAGCGGTGATCGTCAGGTCGTCGAAGCATGTCTGGGAGTCGGCCTTGGTCCACAGGCCGACTCGCCCGGCGGTGAAGGTCGAATCGGTCGCGGTGACCAGGCGGGTGCCGTCGAGGTAGCTGGTCATGGTCGAACCGTCCACCTCGAGGCGCAGCTCGTGCCAGGAGCCCGCGGCCACCGGGACGCTGGACTCCTTGATGCTGCTGCGTTTGCCGTCGACGTAGGTGTAGAAGTTGACGTTCCCCTCGAGGGCGTTGGCCCGCAGGATGTAGTAGTTGTCCTTGTCCACGACGCGGAAGATGATTCCGGCGGCCTGGTCCTCTTTGCCGGAGATGGGGTTGAACCGCACGGTGACCACTCCGTCGCGATAGTTGCCGGTGGTCAACGCGATCGCGGGGAAGGTCGCATCCCCGGTCTGGCACAGCGCGTTGGTTCCGTTCTCCGGACGGACTGTCCAGGTGCCGTCGAACGCGGCGGGCACGTCGGTGTTCTCGTCGAACGTGAACCGTTCGGTGTGGCCTGCCGCAGCGGTCGACCCCTGAGTGGGCGCGCGTCCTTCGACCGGACTGGACGTGCATCCGGCCAGTAGGAGCGTCAGTGCGAACAGTGTGCGGATCATCTTGGCGTTGCCTCGCGATCGCTGGTGGCGGCACGGAAGATGAGCCACACCTCGGCTCCGCCTTCCGCGTGGTTGGCGGCGCCGTGCCCGATGGCGCCGGCTGCGGAGATCGCCAGCCCGAGGCCGGTGCCCGAGCCCGAACGGGCGGCGTCGGCGCGACTGAAGCGGTCGAAGGCGTGCGGGAGGAACTCCGGCGGGAAGCCGGAGCCGTGGTCGCGCACCCTGACCTCCACCTGTCCGTCCACCCAGCGTCCGGTCACGACAACCGGCGGGCGGCCGTGCCGCTGGGCGTTGTCGACCAGGTTCGTAACCGCACGTTCGAGTCACAGGGGCTCGGCCGCCGCCGCGAGCTCCGGAGGACTGTCGACGTCGCAGCCGCGCCGGCCCGCGATGCGATCGAGCAACGGGGACAGGAGGACCACGGAGTCTGGCACGTCGGCACGTGGCTGGTCGGAACGGGCGAGCAGGAGCAAGTCCTCGGCGAGCCTGACGACGCGCCGGGTCTCCTCGTGCGCCGACCCGAGTGCGGCGGTGAGTTCCTCCACGGTGCGGGGACGGCGCAGTGCCAGGTCCAGCTCGATCTGCAGCAGGCTCAAAGGCGTGCGCAGCTCGTGGCTGGCGTCGGCGACGAACTGCCGTTCGCGGTCCAGTGCGGCCTGCAACCGGCCGAGCATGTCGTTGAGCGTCTCGGCGAGACGGGCGATCTCGTCACGACCGAGAGGGACGTCGAGACGGCGATCCGGCGTGGTGTCGGTGATGGCCGCAGCCTGGGCACGCAGTCGCTCCACCGGGCGCAATGCCGCTGCCGCAAGGAGATACGCACCCATTGTCGCCACCACCAGGACCAACGGCAGCGCGATCAGGAGTTCCACCCCGAGGTCGCGCAGTGCCGCCTCACCCGCATCGCCGGACGGATACTCAGTCTGGGTTTCCTCGAACCGGTTGAGCGTCAGGTAACCGGCTCCGGCGAGGACGAGGGCCATCGCCGCGGCGAACACCGCGGTCAGCCGGACGCGCAACGGCAGGTGGTTCACCGCGGGCCTGGCACACGAGTGCGGCCGCCGTCGCGGCGCAGCCGGTATCCGGCACCGCGCACGGTCTCGATCGCGGCCGCCTCGAACGGCCGGTCGATCTTGTCGCGCAGGGCGCGGATGTGCACGTCGACGACGTTCGAACCGCCGCGGCCGGCCAGGTCCCAGCAGTGTTCGAGCAGCATGTCGCGCGTGAACACCGTGCCTGGCCGCCGAATCAGCGCCTCCAGCACGGCGTACTCCTTGCCCGTCAGCTCGATCGCAGAGTCGCCACGCCATACCTGATGCGTGGCGGGGTCCAGTCGCAGGTCGCCCGCTTCGAGGAGCACTGGGCGTTCCACCGGGCCGCGGCGAATCAACGCGCGCAGGCGGGCGAACAGCTCGTCGAGGCTGAACGGCTTGGTGAGGTAGTCGTCGGCGCCGCCGTCCAGACCGCGCACTCGGTCGGCGATCGCATCGCGCGCGGTGAGCATGAGTACTGGGGTCCAGACTCCGTTGCGGCGCAACCGATCGGCCACCTGGAAGCCGTTCACCTCCGGCAGCATGACGTCGAGCACGACGAGGTCGAACGATGCGACGGCCGCCAGCGTGAGCGCTTCCCGACCATCAGCCGCCGTGTCGACGGCGTAGCCCTCCTCGGTCAGGGCGCGGTGCAGCAACCCTCGCATCTTCGGCTCGTCCTCCACCACCAGAATCCGCATCGCCCGTCACCCTGCCCCGCCTGCGTGAAGCCCCGATGAAGATCACGCTCGGTACCTTCATCCGGTCTTCATCTCCGGTCACTACAACCGTGCATCAGCACTCCGCGACTTCCTCAGGAGCGACCACTGTGATCGACTGGAACACCATCCTCTACGGCGCCGCGTTGTCCGCGGTCGCCGCGGCAGTCCTGCTCGCCCTGGCGGTGCGCGGCCGCCGACCTGCTGTGATCGCCCTCGGCACGGCGGCCGCTGTGATCGGCCCTGTGGCGTGGAACGCGATCCTGCGCGCCACGAACGGCACCCAGTTCTTCGTCGACGCCCCCATCGCCGCGTTCCCGGTCAGCTGGCAGGACACCGGCTCGGGCGTGTTCACCCTCGCCGCCGCGGTTCTCACCTACGGGCTCCTTCCCGCCGAACCGTCCCGCCGCGTCGCCGCGTACGCACTGCTGGCGGCTCTCGCCGCCCTAGTCGTCGACGTGTACCTCTACTGAGTTTGAAACCACGGTTACATTAGCCGATGTGACCTTTGTCCTCGACGTCGTCACGGTTCGCCGCGGCTCGGCGCACGTGCTCAACGGGGTCAGCGCCCGCATCCCGGCCGGTCGCTGCACCGGCGTGATCGGCCCGAGCGGAGCGGGCAAGACCACGCTGCTGCGCCTGCTCAACCGGCTCGAGGAACCCGATGCCGGCAGGATCCTGCTCGACGACGTGCCTCTGACCGAGCTCGACGTACTGCCACTGCGCCGCCGTGTCGCCCTGATCGCCCAGAGACCGGTCCTGCTCACAAACCACGTGGCCGACGAGCTCCGGATCGGACGGCATGAGCTGTCCGAGAGCCAGGCCGACGACCTCCTGACCATGGTCGGCCTGCCCTCGTCCTTCGCGGCGCGTGCGACCCGCGAGCTGTCCGGCGGTGAGGCGCAGCGGGTCTGTCTCGCGCGAGCGTTGGCCGTCGAGCCAGAGGTACTACTGCTGGACGAACCGACCTCCGCACTCGACGAGGTGAGCGCCGCGCTGATCGCCGACCTCGCCAAGGCACACGCGGCAGGAGGCGGCACGGTCGTGCTGGTCAGCCACAACCTCGACCTCGTCCGGGACGTCGCCGACGAGGTACTCGTGCTGGAGCACGGAAGGCTCGTCGCTCGAGGAGAGGCGCGGTGATGGCCGATGTGTCCCCGCTCGACTGGAGCGGTGTCGCCGCCTCGCTGCTGCTAGTCGTCCTCGTCGCCGCTGTGACGTACTGGCAGCGCCTGCACGTCACTCGCGAGCTTGCGATCGCCTCCGTTCGCGCGGCGGTCCAGCTGATCGCGGTCGGGGCACTGCTGGTCTTTCTGTTCGCCCACACCGGTCTTCCCGGTGCCCTTGCCTGGGTTGTGGTCATGATCCTGATCGCAGGTCAGGTGGCCGGTCGCCGCGGTGGCGGGCTGCCACGCGCCCGTTGGGCCGCCACCGCCGGGGTGGCGACGGGCAGTGCCGTGACGCTCGGCGCACTGGTGGTGCTGGGTGTGATCTCCACTCAGGCAAGGGTGATCGTCCCGATCGGCGGCATGATCGTGTCGGGTGCGATGCAGGCGGCCGGCGTGACGTTGCATCGCATCAACGAAGACGTCCGCCAGTCTCGCCCGGCCATCGAGGCCCGGTTGTGCCTCGGCCTACCCGCCCGCGAGGCCTTCCTCCCCCATCAACGCTCCGCGCTGCGCATCGCGTTGATGCCCGCGATCGACTCCACGAAGGTCGTCGGACTGATCAGCCTGCCGGGGGCGATGACCGGGCTGATCCTGGCGGGCGTCGACCCGCTGACCGCGATCCGGTACCAGATCGTGGTGATGTACATGCTCCTCGCCGCAGCCGCGCTGGCCGCGCTCGCGACCGCCCGTCTGGCCGAGCGCACACTTTTCGACGACGCCCACCGGCTGATCAACTTGTCCGTGGCGCCATAGTAAAAACATCGGCATTGACATTTCCTATGGTCGCCCTCCAGAACACTAAACGACACATAATTCGACACCTTCTCGACCGGCAAGTGCCCATTCGCGTTGCAAATGACAATCGGGTCAACCGGCGGAACGACACTGGTCCACCGACCGCAACCAGCTAATTCCTTGCCGTTTGGCAAGCAATAAAACCGCTGGTGAAGGGCGGAACGAATTCTTGTAGCTCGGCTATCGAGGGGTTAGCATTCCTGCGTTCCACGGGGAGTAACCACGGTTGCACTCAAGCCCCGCGCCTGTCGGCGAAGGGTTTATTCGGCACGCCCGCACGGAGGACTGATGAATTTGGACCGCCGCCAATTGCTGTTGTCAGCTGGTGCAGCCGGAGCAGCGCTGGGAATCGGGCTTCCCGCCGTCGGGCACGCCGATCCATCGACCACCAACGACGGCGAGTCGTGGCGACACCTCTTCGTGCTGGACCGCGACCCGCTGTTCATGAACGTCGGCACGGTCGGCTCTCCCCCGCGCGCCGTGCTGACCGCCGAGACAAACGAGCTCAACCGGGTGGCACGGCAGGCGGCGAGCAACTACCACGGCACGTTCCCCGACATCCGCGCCCAGGTGGCGCCCGGTTTCGGCTGCGACCCCGACGAGCTGTGGCTCTCGGGCAACACCACCGAAGGCGTCGGGACCGTCCTCAACGGACTCGCGCTCGGTGCCGGTGACGAGGTGCTCACGACCAACCACGAGCACCCGGCGGTCAACACGCCACTGGCGATCCTGCGCAACCGGCGCGGCATCGCCGTCAAGCGCGTCGCTCTCCCAGTCGGCGACAACCAGCGGGCCGAGGACTACGTGACGTTGTTCGAGAACGCGATCACGCCGCGCACCAAGGTGTTGCTGTTCTCTGCGCCGATCTTCCGGACCGGCACCATGCTGCCGATCCGCCTGCTCGCGCAGCTGGCGCAGCGGCACGGGCTGATCAGCGTGTGCGACGGCGCGCACGTGCCGGGCCTGTTCGCGTACCAGTACCGGGAGCTAGGCGTGGACTTCCTCGCCGGTTCCGGCGGCAAGTGGCAGTGCGGCCCCGCGCGTACCGGCGTGCTGTACCTGCGCAACAAGGTGCTGCCCGCCTTCAACCCCAACCCGCTGCCGGAGTTCTGGCCCGCGATCACCTCCACCCAGGACTACCCGGACGCCGGCCTCCCGCCCCGCACCACCAACGGCGCCGCCTCCTACGACGTCGCAGCGCTGTTGCAAGACGTCGGCAACCCCAGCCTGGCTCAGATGACCGGTTTCGCCACCGCCTGCGCGACCTGGGACCGGTTGGGCCGCAAGAAGATCCAGGACTACGCCATCGGCCTGGCGAACCGGCTCAAAGCCGGCGTCGCCGAACGGTGGGGCGTCGGCGCCCTCTACAGCGCGAAGTCCGATCCCAGGCTGCTCTCGGCGATGACCGCATTCAACCCGTTCGCACGGCCCGCCGACGTGCAGGACAAGGCCAAGGCTGACGCGTTCGTCGCGCGACTGCTCACCGAACACCACATCACCATCCGCAACACCATCGTCCCGGTGATCGGATCACCGCTACCGCACTACGCGATGCGCGTGTCCACTCACCTCTTCCACCACCGCCAAGACGTCGACCGGTTCCTCGACTCCGCCTGGCGCGTGTCACGGGCCATGGCCTGATCAGAAACAAGGGGGGAACCGATGACAACAACAGTGACAACAGAACCGCAGGATCGAACGGACCGTCCACCGGGCAAACGCGCGGCCCTGATGTACGTGCTCGTCGTGGTGCTGCTGGCCGCGGCGGTGTTCGCGGCGGTCGGGAGTGCCAACGCCCGGCTCAATCCGTACGTATACGACGACAAGGCCATCGCCGAGATCGCGCAGGGGCTGGCCGACGGCAAGAACCTGGCCAACTACGACCCGAACATCGACCTGCGCAAGGTGCGCAAGGCGACCATCGAGCGGATGACGACCACACCGGACGTGGTGATCTTCGGTGGCAGCCGGTGGCAGGAGGCTCGGTCGGAGATCGTCCCCGGCGGCCACAAGGTGTTCAACGCCTTCGTGAGCAACGACCAGGTCGAGGACATGCTGGCGTTGACCAACATCCTCGACAAGGCGGGCAGGCTGCCGAAGACCATGGTGTTCAGCCTGCGGTTCGTCTCGCTGCAGCCGGTACCCCAGCGCACCACGTACGACTGGAAGGGCTGGCAGTCCGACTACGTCGAGATGGCACGCCGCCTCGGTGTCCCGCCGGTGTCCTATGCGGACAGAGCGCCGGTGCAGCAGGTGTCGGGCCAGTACTCGTTCCCAGACCTGTTCAGCCGTTGGTTGCAGGTCGATGCCGCCGCGTCCGGTCCGAGGATGACCGCGGAGTCGGAGACCGAGAATCTCGACATCATCGCCGCTGACGGTTCACTGCACTGGTCCGGGGAGAGCAAGGCGAAGTTCACCAAGGCTTTCGTCGACAAGTTCGTCGACGGCGAGATCCTCCGAGCCGGACCGACGAAACCGGGCATCGACCGCGGCGAGGTCGAGCTGATGGGCAAGCTCATCGACTGGCTGAATGCCAAGGGCGTCAAAGTGTTCGTCGCCCAGTCGCCCTACCACCCCGGGTACTGGCAACGCATCCAGAGCTACCCGTTCGCCAAGACGCTGCACGGGCTGCAGGCAGTCGCCTCCGAGCTGCAAGCGACCCATGGCGCGATCGCGTACAACCACTACGACCCGGCGGGCTACCCGAACTGCGGGCCGGAGAACTTCGTCGACCACATCCACCCGACGTGGCAGTGCATGCAGGACGTGTTCAACGACATGCCCGACCTGGTGACCGGGGTGAAGAGATGACGCTGACCTTCACGTCCTACCTGTTCCTGATCGGCTTCCTGCCGATCGTCATCGCGGGCTACTACCTGCTCACCTGCATCTTCAGCAGTCAACGGCCTGCGCTGATCTGGCTGATCGCCGCGTCGTTGGCCTTCTACTCCTTGCAGGGCGAGGGGTTCCTGCTCGTTCTGATCGCATCGGTGGCGTTCAACTTCCTGGTGGCGTGGTGGATGAGCACCCGCGAGCAAGGAAGCGGCGCACGCCGAATCGCACTCGCGGCCGGGCTCGTGGGCAACCTCGCCCTGCTCGGGGCGTACAAGTACACCGGTTTCCTCGCCGACAACATCAACGCGCTGTTCGGCACGCACCTCAGCGGGTCGACGGCCGCGTACCCGATCGGGCTGTCGTTCTACACGTTCATCCAGATGGGCTTCCTGATCGACTCCTTCGCCGGTCAGGGCAAACGGCCGGACGTTCTGCGCTACACGCTCTTCGGCACCTTCTTCCCCTACGTGACCGCAGGTCCGCTGGTGCGTCCCGGCGAGGTGCTCGACCAGCTCGACACCCCGGTGCGGCAGCGCACCGGCACCACGCAGATCGCCGTGGGCGTGACGATGTTCGCGATGGGCCTGTTCAAGAAGGCCGTCCTCGCCGACAGCGTCGCCCCGTACGCGGGCACCTTGTTCACGTTCGCCTCCGGCCACGACAACATCGGCGTGACCAACGCGTGGCTGGGCATGCTGGCCTACACCCTGCAGCTGTACTTCGACTTCTCCGGCTACACCGACATGGCCCTGGGCATCGGCTACATGCTCGGCATCCGGCTGCCGCTGAACTTCAACTCACCGCTCAAGGCGACCAGCATCATCGAGTTCTGGCGTCGCTGGCACATGACGATGACCCGCTGGTTCACCGACTTCGTCTACACCCCGCTGGCTGCCACCCTCATGCGGCGCAGCATGAGCAAGGGGCACTCCACGGCAGTCCGCGTGCTGCTGGTGCTGTGCCTACCCGTGCTCATCACGTTCCTGCTTGTCGGGCTGTGGCACGGCGCCGGCTGGGGCTTCGTGATCTGGGGTGCGATCCAGGGCGTCGCCATGGCGATCAATCTCGTCTGGCGCGAAGCCAAGTTGCGCATGCCCGGTGTCCTCGGATGGCTGCTGATGATGATCGTGTTCGCGTCCTCGCTGACCTACTTCCGCGCACCCAACCTCGGTGCCGCCCACACCGTCCTGCTGGCCATGTTCGGGTTCGGTCCCTCCGGCGCTCCAATCGGCCAGTTCTACGGCACCACCAACCTGTTCGGAGCTGTCACCGTCATTCCGGCGGTGCTGTGGGTGCTGGCGTTGCTGGCGATCGCGGTCTTCTTCCCGCGCAACACGCAGGAGATCCTCGGCCGCTACGAGGTCGGCCTGCCCACCATGGCCGGCGCCCTGCCGGACAAGCCGTCACGGATCCGGCTGAGCTGGCAGCTGAACATGCGGTGGGCGTTGCTCACCGCGGCCGCCGCAGCAACCGCGCTGGTGTTCGCCGGCGGCCCGTCACCGTTCCTGTACTACCGATTCTGAGGGGAGCAGAGTCATGACACTGTCCGAGGTTTTCGCCGAGGTCTTCGAAGAGCCCGCGACCAGCTTCACCGACGAGTCCGACCAGCAGTCGGTGCCCAACTGGACGAGCATGCGCCACGTCGCCCTTCTCGTCAGGATCGAGAAGGCGTTCGGCACGCGGTTCAGCAACGCCGAGATGGCGACCATGCGTTCCATGGGCGACATCCGCTCCGTTCTGTCCCGCAAGGGAGTCGAAGCCGCATGAGCGACAGACTCCCGCTCATCGCCGATCCCGCCACGGTGCGGGATCCGGTGATGTGCCGACGCCACCACCAACTGCCCGACTCCGTCCAGCAAGCCCTTGCAGGCCACGGGCTTCCGCTGTGGGTCGTGCTGGCAACCGCGTTCGCTCGCGTGGTCGCCGACTGGTCCAGCCAGCCGCAGATCCGCTTCACCGTGCCACCGGATCACACAGTCACCGTCGACATGGACCCGCGGCGCTCGTTCCTCGACTGCGCCCACGACATCAGCGCCCAGCTCCAAGAGCCCGCGACAACCTTCGCCGCCAGCTCTCTGCTGATCCACCGGATCGATGACGGCCTCACGTGGGACACCGCCGACGGCTTGTTCGCGGCCGGCGTGGTCGACGCCATGACGACGGCACATGAGGCCCTCTTGCACACCCTCACCAACCACGCGTGGCACGAGCCGCTACCGGAATGTGTGCCTCCGGAGCAGATCCGGCTCAGGGAGAAGGTCAACGCCACCGATCGCCCGTTCGACGACGTGCTGCTGCACGAGCCGTTCTGGCAGCAGGCGGAACTGACCCCGGACGCTGTCGCCGTGATCGGCGAGCGGACCCTCACCTACCGCGAGCTGCGTCATTGCGCCGCTCAGGTCGCCTCGCTGGTGCGCGGGCACCGGATGATCGCGGTGATCATGCACAAGGGCTGGGAACAGGTGCCTGCCGTGATCGGCGCGCTGGCCGCAGGCGCGGCCTACGTGCCGATCTCGCCGGATCTCCCCGCCGAACGACTACACCACCTGCTCCACCATGCCGAGGTCACCATGGCGGTGGCCCAACCTGGTGTCACGGAAAACCTGCCGTGTCCGCACATCGAGATGGACGACAGCTACCTCGTGGGTGAAGAACCTGTCGTCGAGTGGTCACAAGAGCCAACGGATCTCGCCTACGTCATCTACACGTCCGGCTCGACCGGACTGCCCAAGGGCGTGATGATCGACCACCGCGGCGCCCTCAACACCGTGCTGGACATCAACCAGCGCTTCGACGTCGGCGCCAACGATCGCGTGTTCGCGTTGTCCTCGCTCAGCTTCGACCTGTCCGTGTACGACATCTTCGGCCCACTCGCCGTCGGAGCCGCCATCGTCCTGCCCGCTCCTGGGACGGACCGCGCGCCGTGGGAATGGGCCGAACTCCTGGCCCAGCACGACGTCACCGTGTGGAACAGCGTCCCCGCCCTCATGGAGATGCTCGTCGAGTACACCGCCGGACGCGAACTGCGGCTCGCAGACTCCTTGCGGCTGGTGCTCATGAGCGGCGACTGGATCCCGGTGTCACTGCCGGACCGGATCCGCGCACTGTCCACCCCGAACATCAGGCTGATCGGCATGGGTGGCGCCACCGAAGCGTCGATCTGGTCCAACTTCTACGAGATCGGCGCGGTGGACCCGAGCTGGCCGAGCATCCCCTACGGCACACCGTTGTCGAACCAGTCGTTCGAAGTCCTCGACGCCGGCCTGCGCCGCAAGCCCGACTGGGTGCCGGGCGAGCTTCACATCGGCGGCCGCGGCGTTGCCCTGGGGTACTGGCACGACCCCGAGAAGACCGCCAGATCGTTCATCACCCATCCGGTGACGGGCGAACGTCTGTACCGCACCGGCGACCTCGGCCGTTACCTGCCGGACGGCAACCTGGAGTTCCTCGGCCGCGAGGACTTCCAGGTCAAGATCAACGGCTTCCGCGTGGAACTCGGCGAGATCGAAGCCACGCTGCTCTCCCACTCCGACGTCACCGGCGCCGTCGTGGTCGCCACCGGCAGCCGCAACAGCAAACGCCTCGCTGCCTACGTCACACCGGCCAACGCCGACGTCGACACCCTCCGCAAGCACCTGGAGGCCAAACTGCCGCCCTACCTGGTGCCGGAACGCATCTCCGCACTCCCCCAGTTCCCCTTGACCCACAACGGAAAGGTCGACCGCACCGCACTGCCCTGACTACCAACCGAGCAGGCCTGCCACCAGACCCAGGACCGCCGCCACCCCGAGCACCCGCAGCACAGGCCACTTGAGCCGGAAGACGAGCACCGCGGCCACCAGCGCGATGACGAGCGAGCTCGGCCGGAAGGTGGCCAGGTCGGGCACCTGCATGCGCAGCGGACCGGTGTGAGTTTCCGCGAACAGCGTGTGCAGCGCGAAGTACAGGGCGAGGTTGGCGATGACGCCGACCACTGCGGCGGTGATGCCGGTCAGCGCGGCAGACAAGGCATGGTTGCCGCGCAACCGTTCGATGTACGGCGCCCCGAGGAGGACGAACAGGAAGCACGGCACGAACGTCACCCAGGTCGTCAGGAGCGAGGCGATCACCCCGGCCAGCCACGGATTCACGCTGCCGGGGTGGTGATAAGCGCCCAGGAACGCGACGAACTGGACCACCATGATCAGCGGTCCAGGAGTGGTCTCCGCCAGAGCCAACCCGCGCACCATGTCCCCGGCGGAGAGCCAGGCGTAGTGCTCCACTGCACGTTGGGCGACGTAAGCAAGTACTGCGTAGGCACCACCGAACGTGACCACCGCGGTCCCGGAGAAGAACAACCCCTGCTGCGTGAACACACTGCCGATCCCGGTCACCGCCGCCACCACCGCGACCGGTACGAACCACGCCGTCAGCCCGACACCCAGAATGACGGCGGTGCGACGCTTCGACGGCTGGTCGTGGTGCAACTCGTCGTCCGAGATCAGCGGCACCGGACCATCAGGTTCCCCTCCATGGCCGCCAGCCGTGACGAGTGCTGGCCGCCAGCGGTGCAGCAACCATCCAGCCACGGCCGCCACGAGAATCACCACTGGAAACGGCACGCCGAACACGGCCAGCGCCACGAACGACACGACCGCGAAGCCGACCAGCACCGAACTGGTCAACGCCCGCGAACCCACCCGCCACACCGCTTGAGCGACGATCGCCACCACCGCCGGCGCCAGACCGGCGAAGATCGAAGTGACCACCTTCGTGTCGCCGAATCCGACGTAGATCGCCGACAGTCCCAGCAGGGCAACGAGTCCCGGCAACACGAACAACGTCCCTGCGACGAGACCGCCGCGCATGCCGTTGAGCAGCCATCCGACGTAGATGGCCAACTGCTGGGCCTCCGGGCCGGGCAACAACATGCAGAAGTTCAACGCGTGCAGGTACCGCTTCTGCCCGATCCAGCGCCGCTCGTCCACGAGGTGCCGCTGCATCACCGCGATCTGCCCGGCCGGACCGCCGAACGTCTGCAGGGAGATGGTGAACCAGGCCTTCACCGCCTGTCCAAACGGCACCACGTCACGACGTGCGGCCTTCTCGGACTCGCTCGCCGTCATCGCAGCGTTGCCGCCAGCTCCGTGACCCGGCTGCGGATCTCCTCACACATCGCGTCGTCGAACACCGAGTGCGCGAGCTGCCACGCCACCGCGCCCTCGAGCGGGTTCTCACAGTCGATCGCGACGACGAGATCCGCCTGCGGCACAGCGGAGATCGGCCGTGGCACCTCCTCATCCAGCAACGCCTCCACCGGCGTCCCGGCCAGCAGCCGACCCGCGTGTGCGCTGACCTCCGTCTGGGGTTCGATCCCCGCCGTGGTCGCACTCCAGTGCGGAACACCAGCACCGTTGAACCAGGCCGCCGCCATCCGGCTCTTCCCCGCCCCATGCGGGCACACGAACAGCACCGTCTTGTCGCGCTCGGACATGACCACCTCCGTCGGCGGAACTGTAACCGTGGTTACACTCAACCGCGACGGCCGTAGGCGGATTCTCAGGCAGTGGTATCGATGTCGGTGACGCCGAGGCCCAGGTGCTCGATGTGGTAGACCGCCTCGTCGAGCAGCATCGCGACGTGGTTGTCGTACAGGCTGTAGACGACGCTGCGTCCCTGACGCGTGCCGGTGACCAGCCCGAGCGCCCGCAACAGCCGAAGCTGGTGTGAGACCGCGGACTGCTCCATCTCCACGGCGTCCGCGAGTTCGTTGACCGGGCAGGCGCCATGGCGGAGGCGGGTCAGAATGCGCAGGCGGCTCGGCGTCGCCAGCGCCTGAAGGGTGGCCGCCACCGTCGCCGCCGACTCGGCGTCCAGCTGCGCCGGCGGTGTGGTCCTGCCCTCGACTCCGTGACCCATGACGGTATCCTACTCAGTGAACACATGAAGAGGTCTTCAGATGTTCCTGTATGGTGCCCGGCGTGACTTCGACGCTCCTCATCGACAGCCCGCACCGGACACCAGCACCCAAGCGCTCGCCGTTCGCGATCACCGAAGTCCGCTGGGCGATCGCGGCCACCGCCCTGTTCCTGCTCGGCGTCGGCGCGAAGCTCGTGGACTCGGCACCGTGGACGTGGTGGACGCTGCTGCTCGCCTGTTACGTCGCCGGCGGCTGGGAACCCGCTCTCGCCGGGATCAAGGCTCTGCGTGACCGCACGCTCGACGTCGACCTGCTGATGATCGTCGCGGCGATCGGCGCCGCCTCCATCGGACAGGTCGTCGACGGCGGCCTGCTGATCGTCATCTTCGCGACGTCCGGCGCGCTCGAAGCCGTGCTCACCCAGCGGACCGCGGATTCGGTGCGCGGCCTGCTCGACCTCGCACCGCAGCGGGCGTGCCTGCTCCTGCCGGACAGCAGCGAGCGGGAGGTGGACGCGGAAACGTTGCAGATCGGCGACGAGATCCTCGTGCGCCCCGGCGAGAGGATCGGCGCGGACGGCGAAGTCGTGGACGGCAGCAGCGAGGTCGACGAGGCCTCCATCACCGGCGAGCCGCTACCGGTCCCGAAGCAACGCGGGCAGGAGGTCTTCGCGGGTTCGCTCAACGGCACAGGTGTGCTGCGAGTGCGGGTCGACCGCGATCCGAAGGATTCCGTGATCGCCCGGATCGTGGAGATGGTCGAGCAGGCCTCGGCCACGAAGGCGAAGACGCAGCTGTTCATCGAGAAGGTCGAGCAGCGCTACTCGGTCGGCGTGGTGGCCGCGACGCTGGCGTTGTTCGCACTGCCGCTGCTGTTCGGCGCGGCGCTCGAGCCCACGTTGCTGCGGGCGATGACGTTCATGATCGTGGCCTCGCCGTGCGCACTGGTGCTGGCGACGATGCCTCCGTTGCTGGCGGCGATCGCGAACGCGGGCAAGCGTGGCGTGCTGGTGAAGTCTGCCGTGGCCATGGAGCAGCTCGGCACGGTCAGCGTGGTGGCGTTCGACAAGACCGGCACCCTCACCGAAGGCACACCGCAGGTCGTCGGCATCGCCACCGAGCAGGACGAGGACGAGGTGCTCGCGCTGGCCGCGGCGGCCGAACAGTTCAGCGAGCACCCGATCGGGCGGGCCATCGTGGCCGAGGCGCGGCGGCGAGAACTTCGCCTTCCCCCGGCCGGCGACTTCCAGGCCACACCGGGCGTGGGCGTGACCGCGCGGGTCTCTGGACACTCGGTTGCCGTGCGGCGACACGACTCCCAGCACAACACCGCGGTCGAGGTCGTCGTGGACGGCCGCCAAGTCGCCGTCATCGAGCTCGCGGACCAGGTCCGGCAGTCAAGTCAAGCCGCAGTGTACGAACTCACCGCTCTCACCGGACAGAGCCCTGCTCTGCTTACGGGCGACAATCACGCAGCGGCACAACGGGTTGCAACTGCCGTCGGCATCGGCGAGGTACGCGCGGGTCTGTTGCCACAGGACAAGGTGCAGGCAGTGCGCGAGATGAGCGGCAACGTGCTGTTCGTGGGGGACGGCGTGAACGACGCGCCTGCGCTCGCGACGGCGCACGCAGGTATCGCCATGGGGCGCAAAGGCTCCGCGCTCACCGTGGACACCGCCAACGCGGTCGTGGTGGGCGACGACCTCACCGTGGTCCCCGCGGTGGTAGCGCTCGCCCGACGCGCACGGCGGGTCGTGGTCGCCAACCTCGTGATCGCGGGGACGTTCATCGTGGTGCTGTCGGCGTGGGACCTGTTCGGGACGCTGCCACTCCCCTTGGGCGTCGCGGGCCACGAAGGCTCGACCGTCCTCGTGGCGCTCAACGGGATGCGGTTGCTGACTTTCGGCCGACGGCTCTAGCGAGGCCAACGCTCGTGGTGGTCGTCGATGCGGAACTCGTGAGCGTGCCGCCACGCGCCGCCCGCGAGCACCGCGTCGTGCAGATGGTCGTGATCGGGCTCGAGGTCCTGATGCACGTGCTCCACCACCTCCGGGTCATGCGTCGGCCACAGGCGCCATGCCACGAGCGCCGCAACCGCCGTGATGCCGCCAAGGACGATGAATGCCGTGGTCATGTTCGCGGCGGTGGCCACCCACCCGGCCAGCGGGTAGCACAGCAACCAGCAGGCGTGTGACAGCGCGAAGTCCGCGGCGAACAACGCGGGCCGATCGCAGGAGTCAGCGGATCGGCGCAGAAGCCGCGCACCCGGTGTCAGCGCGAACGAGCATCCGGCACCGATCAACACCCACAGCACCAGCAGCGCGGGCCAATGCCATCCGCCGAGCAGCGAGGCAAACGTGGAACCGGCGAACAGGAGTACGACCAGTGCCACCGAGGCTCGCAGCACAAGAGCGCGGTCGGTCAGGCGGTCAAGCAGCTTGGGCAACACCAGCGCGGCGGCCAATGATCCGACGCCGTTGAACGCCAGCGCAATGGCAACGTCAGAGGCGCCGCGGCCGAGCACATCACGCACGTAGGCGACCGTGTTCACCAGCACCATCGAACCCGCTGCGGCCGCCGCGAGGTGCACGGCCAGCAACCCGCGCAAGCGCGGTGTCGCCAGGTAGATCCGAATACCGCGAGTCGTTGCCGCATAAAGGCTTTCATCGCGCCTCACCGGCCTCGGCCGCGGCACCACCGCCGAGACCACGAGCAGAGCGGAACCGACGAAACCGATCGCCGTGCCGAGGAACAGGTCGTTGAAGCTCATCAGCACGAGCAACGCCGCGGCCAGCGACGGGCTCAGCAGGCCTTCGAGGTCGTAGGCCATCCGCGAGAGGGTGACTGCGCGCGTGTACTCGCGTTCGTCGGGCAGCACGTCCGGGATGGTCGCCTGGAAGATCGGTGTGAACGCCGCCGAAGCCGCCTGCAGCAAGAAGATCAGGACGTAGATCTGCCAGATCTGGTCCACCCACGGCAGCGTCACCGCGACCCCAGCGCGCACGAGGTCCAGCGTCACGAGCACGGCGCGGCGTGGCAACGCCCCGAGCAGCGCGGCCGCGATCGGGGCCACGCCGACGTAGGCGATCATCTTGATCGCGAGTGCGGTACCGAGCACCGCCCCCGCATCCGCGCCGGCCAGGTCGTAGGCCAGAAGTCCCAGCGCGACGGTCGCCAGGCCGGTGCCGGTGAGGGCCACGACGTGTGCGCCGAACAG